>JANRMG010000114.1:0-7825 GCA_033761855.1 Candidatus Caenarcanales bacterium | reverse complement strand
CCTTGGCTTATGTTTCTGCTGCCTTCAATCTTGTGCTTAGACTCTTTGGCTCTTTTGCTAATCTTTCTCTCTAGTTTAATCCGCACCATTAGTTACTTATAGACTTTCAACAAAAAGTAATTGCTCCGAACTTAAAGTTTTTTTCTGTCGCTTTCGGTTTGCCATAAAACCAAAGAAGATTTGCAATTAACAGGCCTTCCATTGGTTTTCGGTAGCGGCCTTCCATGACTCCTGTCGGCGAAAAAATGCAAAGCAAAAATCCAACAGTTGTAATTAAAGGTAAAAGCGCAATTTTTTTATGCCTGATTAGCGAAACTAAGTTTCCGAGCATTACTAACAAAAATAAAGGCAACCAAATCCAGCGCATTTTGTTGGATAAATCTTCGGCTAAATGTTCGGGATTGTTATCCGTCCAGGAGCTGCCTATGAAAAAATAAATTTGATTTTCAAACCACATTCTTAAATAAACCTTCATTCCGGGCCAGGTTCGATGGAGTTCGTTGTTCCAATCCATCATTCCATGATTTGGATCAATTTTTATTAAACAGGTTCCCTCGCGGGTTGATTTCCATTCAAATAAATCTCCAAAATGCTTTTCATACATTGATGGAGAGCTGTACTCCCAGAAGCCACGACCCATAACATCCATTTGAAAAATCTTTTTACCCGATTGCATATAAATTTGGTTCAGCATAGGAAAACCAAAGGGTGCAAAAACTCCAAGGATTTTGTAACTTCTTATTCCAAGCGGTATTACAAAGACAAGGCTCAGCAAACAAAGAATAAAAACTTTTTTTATTTTATTTTTCTGCGTCAGCAGATTGTAAAGAATACTTAAAATAGCTAAAGGCAATGCAATCACTCTTGTAAGGCTTGCCAAAAGCCAAGTTAGACACATTAAAAACCAACTTTTAGTATTTTCTTTTTTGTGGTTTTGCCAGGTTTTTTCTAATGCAATTCCAAGTAGAGGCAAGAATAAAGTCTCATTCATAAAATAGCTATAAATCCCAATCCAAGAGGGAAGCCAAGTAAGAATTAACCAACCAATTAAAGCAATGGTTTTGGACTCAAAAGCTTCTTTAAAAAAGCGATACCAAAAGTAAGGCGTAATGGCTGAAAGGATTCCAGCGTAAATTCCCACTAATAGATTGTCGCTTCCGGTAATTCTAGAGACTAAACTTATCCACCACTGATACATAATCGGATCAATAGCGCTCATTGGATCGTCGCTTAGTGGGTCTGTACCAAGTTGCCAGTGGCGCGCTGGGTCACTCCATAAATATTCGATTGGGCTGTATTGAAGCGCTGTATAAAACCGAAAAAGGATTCCCAAAAATATAAAAATATAAATAAGCAAACAATTAAAAGGAAGATCTTTCACTTTTAAAAAAAATTTTTTAAACCCAGAATTATTTGAGGAATTGACACACATTAATTTAACAAGAATATTTTTCCTTAAATTTGTTTCTTAAATTATTTCAAACTACTTTCCTATACAAAAATTACCAAACACTTCACCGAGCATTGAATCGGTCTGATAAAGACCTTCTCCGCTGAGCGAGTTTAGATGAGCAAGAATCTCTTCGATTTTAACTGAAATTAATTCAGGATCTTTTAAATTTAGAGCTTCTTCAAGTGGCTTTTTGCAGACTTTAAGACAAATACTTTGTCTTTGATTTAAAGATAGTTCAATTTCAAAATCTTTTTCGGTTTTTGCAAAGTTTTCTATCTTGTCTTCCAGTTCTTGTAAGCCTTTTTGGAGGCCGCTTCCGTCTTGTGTTGAAAATTCAACAAACTCATTTTTGGTAATTTTTAAAACAATCTCTTTTTGCTCTTCAATTTGTTTTTTCTCTTTTATTAAGTCATTTTTGTTGCCAAGGATAATTATATTAGGAATTATTTTTGCATTTTTGTTGCTGCTTTCAATTTGTCGGTAAAGGTTTTTATCTTCCTCTGTAAAGCCCTCTGCAAGATTAAAAACAAAGATAATCAGTTCAGCTTCTTCCGAAAGTTTTAGTGATTTTTCGATTCCAATTTGCTCAATTTTATTCTTTGTTTCTTGGCTTTCCTCTCTGATTCCGGCTGTGTCAATCAGTGTTATTGGAATATCGCGGATTAAAATTTCTTCGCTAATAAAATCGCGGGTTGTGCCTGGCTCTGTGCTTACAATCGCTCTTTCCGCATTCAGTAAAAAATTTAATAAACTGGATTTTCCAACATTAGGTCTGCCTAAAATCACTGTCTTTAATCCCTGCCTCAGGATATTGCTAGTGAAAGCATTTTTTTGCAATCTTTCAATTTCACTATTTGCTTTAAGCAAAAGGCTATTAATTTCTCTTAAATCGATCTCTGAAAACTCTGTTTCAATCGGGAAATCCAAAGGTCCTTGAATCAAGCCGAGAGCATGAAAAAGTGATTCTTTTATTTTGCTAATTTTGTTCTTTAGCCCTCCTTGAAGTTGATTGGCAGAGGCATAGAGGAGTTTCTCGGATTTGGAGTGGATTAAATCCATAATCGATTCAGCTTGCGATAAATCCAGTTTGCCGTTCAGAAAAGCGCGTTGAGAGAATTCACCCGGTAAAGGGAGGGAAGCACCATAAAAAACCAAAGTCTCAATTAATTTCTGAACGATTAGCGGATTGCCGTGGCAGTTGAATTCAACGCAATCTTCGCCGGTAAAACTATTTGGTGCTTTAAAAACTAAAACTATAGCTTCATCAAAAACTTTTCCATTTGCATCCACAATCTGGCTCAAAAAGCGCTGTTTACCTTTGGTAATTAAAGTATTATTTAAAACTTTTTCAGCGATGCTAAATGAATCAGGCCCCGAGAGTCTAACAATTGATATTCCTGCCCTCCCTCTGGGAGTGGCTTCTGACACTATTGTTGTTGCGTTTCTATTCATCTAGATTTGTTGGTAGTTTAGATAAACATTTATAAGGATTCAAAACAATTTAAAGTAAAAATCCTGTATCACTTGCATTTGAGGCTGAGTTAAAAAATAATTAATTGTGTAAGACTTAAATTGTTGAGGCGATTTTCAGTAAAGACTTGGTAAAAAATTCACAATTTAATTTGTTGATTAATTTTGGCTAATTTTTTTTGTCCTAAACCTTTAACTTGAGAAAGACCTTTCAATGAGTGAAATGGGCCATGTGCGTTTCGATAATCAACAATTCTTTTTGCTAAAACTGGTCCCACTCCTTCTAGCTGTATTAACTCATTTTGTGAAGCTAAATTGATATTAATTTTCTGAATTTGTGTAGGAATATTATTGTACGCACCTTTTTTAAGGTGAATAACCCTGTGCTTATTGCTCTTGCAAATCAATGAATCAGGGTTAGCCAGGAAAAATAAAGTTAACAAAGACGTAAAAATCCAAATGAGAAATACGCATTTCGATTCAATGTTTTTGGTAAAGAATAATTTTTTCATGCTAACAACCCTTGCTTATTCTTATAGTTTACAAGCACAATAAATGCAGGTAAGAAATGGTACTGAAATTATTAATCAATAAGCTGGCTTTCGCTTGTCTATTGTTTTTATAACTTTCAATATTATTTCTTTAACCCGTATGATTTCACTGAACAACACTTCGCGGAGGTTCGATAAGTTGATTTTCAAATCAAATAATCGCAAGAACGGTTTTTTCAAGGCTGCCTGTTTAGGTTTGGCTTTGCTAACAACCGCGCCTGCAATGGCCAACGTGACTAGGGTTAGCGAACTTGTTGACGTTGATCCTAACGTATGGGCATATAAAGCTCTCAAAGAACTTGTTGAAAAGTATGATGTTCTTGAGGGTTACCCTGATAATACTTTTCGTGGTAACAAGCCAGCTACTCGTTATGAGTTAGCTCAAGCACTTTACGAAGTTCTCAAAGTTGTTGACTTAGGCAAAATGGATCCATCCGATGTGGATACAGTTGGCAAGCTCAGCAATGAATACGACAAAGAATTAGCTGCTATTCGTAATAGAGTTGCAGCTCTCGAAGGCCGCGTAAGCGCTCTCGAAAACAGTGCTTCTGCCGGTGGCAGCTGGACTGATAGAATCAGACTCAGTGGAGATTTGACCAACGTGGTTCAAACCGACTGGGATTTCAGCGGAGCAGGCAATGGTACCCAATGGGGAACCAGAGCTCGCTTAGGCGTTGATGCCGAATTGATTGACGGTCTTTCACACGAGCATCTCGGTGAAGGTATTGCTCACATCAGATTCAATGCTGGTAACGGTGGTCCTGGTACCTACGCTTACCATACAGGAGGTAACAACTTAAATGATGTTCTTTTTGATGGTAGCAATCCAGGAAACTATGGTTCTAACAACAGTTTATTCTCTGGTAGAACCCAAGATTCCAGAATGGATGCCTACCTAGATCAAGCTTATTACTCACAAGTATTTAAGTTTGGCCACACAGATCCTTGTTCTAATGAAACAACTAGCTACGATAGATTCTTCGCTGTTGCTGATTTAGGTCAACAAGATCTTTGGAACACTTTCCATAAGAGTTTAGTTCGCGAGGACTCTCTTGATGGATTCATCAACCAAAGAATTCTCCATGGTATGCCAGGTTCTTCCGATGGAATTACCGAAGCACTTCACATTGGATTAAATTGGTTGGGTGACGGTGTTGAGTCTGAAAAAGTAGATGAGTGTGGAAACGTATCTGCAGCTGGTGTTGACGATTGTGGCAATCCACTTCCAGGTTTCTTCCAGGCTCTTAGCTTAGATTATGCTTTTTCTGCTAACAAAAATCCTGTTGGTTCTGGTTATGATCCAGCAATCTTTGCATTGTTAGGGCTTCCTGGTAATAACACTTCAAACGTTGATCCTTTTGGAGCAGGTTATGGTGTTAGTGCTACAACCTCTAGAGTTGATAGAAGCCATGCTCATAACGTTGCATTGAATTTCTTGTACGATATTCCAGGGCAGTTTTTTAACACTGGTTTATTAAGTGCTGGTTATTCTGCTAACTTTATTGATTTCGAGAGCGTCGCTTTAGGAATTGATGCTTCTGCTTCTGATACTAGCTTTGGTCAGTCCTTCTGGGCCAAATGGGAGCAGTACTTTGGCAAAAACAGAACCTTTGGTCTTTTCGCAGACTATGCATGGTTCAGCAAAGATACAGCTAATGTTTACGTTGCTGGTCCTGCTAAATGGATGGCTACAGGTGGTGTAATTCTTAATACTACTTTCTTCCCCGAAACCTGGAACTTCAATAAGGACCAGTTAGGTTTAGCTTACTCCATTATGGATCCAAGAACAGAGTACACTGCTGCTAATCCAACAATTGGCGGTATTAATGCTCCTGGTCTTCCTTCAGTATCTCCAACTTCCTCTCATGGATTCGTTCCATCACTTTATGGAATATTTGGTGGTAATGATGCAAGCAAGCCTGAGCACATTATTGAAGCGTACTACAGAAAGTACATCACAGAAAATATCAGCATAACTCCTGATCTTCAATTCCAAGTTAATCCAAATGGCAACGATGATGCTGCTCTCAGTGGTATTATTCGCGCAACCTTCAAACTTCCAAACTGGAACGATGGTGGTGCATTCGATCAATTTGGTTACAGAGATTGGTCACAAAGAATTGCTAAATACAGAGCTTATCACTCTAAGCAGTAATAGCAACTCTTTAATCACTCTATTGAGTTAAAGAAAAAGGACATTGATCTTGATCAATGTCCTTTTTTCTTTTCTTTGTTGTTAAACTATGCACAAAGGATCTACAAGCTCACAAAGGGCTTGAAAATGTTTTTTATTTATTTCAAGGTTTTCGGGTAATGAGAGTTTGATTTTTAAGTAACTAATCTCGATAGTTAAATTATCTTTGTCTTTTTCTTGTGCCTCCATAACTTTTGCTTCTACCCAAGGAATAAAAAGGGTTTGTGATACCAATAAAGAAAATGGAGCAGAAAATTTTATGTAAATTCCTTCAGTATAAAGTCCTAAAAGTACTGATTCATTGAAAAAAGCGTTTCCAAGCTTTAAGCTAGCCCTGTATAAGGGTTGAACCAACTCTTCATTTGTAGTAGAAAATAATTTGGCTAATTTATAAAATCCAGACAACCAAATAATAAATAATAAAATTAGCGCATAAGAAACGCTGAACCAAACACAAAACCCAAGCAAGAATAAAAAGATTTCCAAACGATAAGTTTCCAACTATTTCATCTATTTGTTGGTCAAAATTTAGAAGAACTTAGATGAATTTAGGTATATAACGATATTTTACTCTCTCACAGTAATTTACATACTCTTCATATTTCATTAAATGCTTTTCTTCAGTTACAGCTCTTTGATGGTAAATCCATGTCCAGAAGCTTGCGCTCAGTAAATTCCAAGCAATTAAAATAGAAGTTTGTTTTAAATCGTTTGCAGTTTGAATCTGCAAAGATGTCCAGGCAATGGTACCAACCCACCAAGAGAGGGTTTTGAAAGCATAGGCCGGATGTCTTACAATGGCATAAGGACCGGATTGACACAATCCGCGATATTGTAAATGGCCAGAGCGTAGCCCCAAAGCGACTGAAGCCCAAGAATACACAGCAATGAAAGCTAAAGAAATCCAACCCCACCAGCCGCTAAAATCATCATGGTAAAAGGGAAAGAACTCTCCAAAAGCAGTGTTAAAGGGAGGGTAACAAGCCAAACAAAAAAACCAGCCCACAAAATTAATGTCAATCGATTTGGTTCTAAAATTTCCGAAGTTGAATAGATAGGCAAGCGCGAACGGAATTACGTCTACAAAGAAAACAAAATCTTGCATCCAGTTGAGATTTGTAAACTTTGTCCAGGCGTCTGTTAGGCTGGCTGGAATAACGAAAGAATAATAGTGAGAAACAAAAGTGTTAAGCATTACAGGCAAGAAAAAGCCTCTTACTGTAAAAAAGAGAATACTTTGCTTTTTTTCGTAGCTAAAATCTTTTATTGCTTGTTGGGGACTTTTGACCAAAGAAAAAATTGTTTCAAAAAAAGTGGTTGATTGGGAGCGTGAATCCACATAGCCTTTGTTGTTAAAGGCGGCTTGAGAAATTTCCCAAATTAAACCTGCAAAAAAGTACACAAAAGAGCAATTCCATAAAACATCTTGAGTTTCTTTCATCAATATGTTTTTAAAGAATGGACACAAAGACCAGAAACTGGCTCCGATGATCCAAAGAGCGGTTAGCGCCAACCAGCGTTGTAAAATTATTTTGCTGGTGGCTTTTGTGAGAGGAAAGATATTAGTAAAATTGTTTACTGACGTTTTTTTGTTATACGTCTCTTCCTTTCTGGTTCTGCTTTCTAAGGTTTTTATATTTTTGAAACTTTCAAGAATAAAATTCACAGTCATATTAGCTATGTTAGGGTTTTCCCTTTTATGCTTTTTACATACCAAAGAAATCCCTCTTCATAACCATTAATTTACAACGATTGGCAAGCACTATTGTATTTGTGTAAGCTGGCTCCTGTACAGGCTCCACAGTCACATTGACATACAGAACGCCCATCGTTGTTACCGTAACAAATTCCTTGTTCTTCAGAAGTTGGTTCTTGGCCTTCGGCACAATTGATTTTTCGACAAACTTTACAAGTATTACCAGTTTGTGTTCCACCTTTTGAAAGGCAAATTCTTACACCAATGTCGGCTGCTTTGGCGGGCAGTATTGCACTAATAGAAGGTTTAACAAATTCAGCTTTAATAATATCCTGAGAGAAAGCTTCCAAACCGGAAGAGTAAGGCTGAGTATCTTCAAAAACTCCTCCTTGATCGATTAGATTTGGTAGTCTTTTGCTTAAAACTTTTTCAAGCTGAGTTAGCTCTCTCTTGAAAAGAGC
>JANRMG010000113.1:0-14673 GCA_033761855.1 Candidatus Caenarcanales bacterium | reverse complement strand
CCGCTCAAACATAAAAGACCATCAAAAGGTTCTCCATAAGAGGAATTGCTGAAATTTAAACCTGTTGGTAATCTGTAACCGCTAAAGGTGTCTTTTTTCAAAGCTGTTATTAGCTGTATCTGATCAGCAGGTATTTCAGGGAATCTTGATTGAAGTTCTATGGCTAAAAATTTTGGGAAGACTGCATGAACCGGGTTCGATGAATATTTTAAATCACTTGCAACATCGGAATATTGGCTAAAAGAGCTTAAAAGATTTTGGTATACCTGCTTTGCCTCTTCCTCAGAACTAATAGCTGAAGGCAAAAGATGAGAATATTCAGTGGTTAAGACCATTGCTGCTAATTCTTTCGGATAATCTGCGAGCTCTGATGGAGCTTTAAAGATTGACTCTAAAGATTGTGGATCAACCAGCTTTTCTCTTATTTCCTTAAGAGCTTGATCTCTTAAATCGGCCGTGAGACCGTTTAATTCTTGATTTAAAAGAATAGAATATCTTGAAGCGGTAGACAAGATGGATGATTCAATTGCCAAATGAGCCAAAATATCGGTTGGAAGCTTAGCTCCTAAATACTCTTGCCTTCTTTGTTCTTGTTGATTTCCAAATTGATCTGTACTGTAAATTGAAGCAATTTGTTCCTGATCGAAAGGAATACTCTCTAAAGCATTAAGTTGTCCCAGAGCCCATGCTTGGCCTTCATTAGTGCTTAGGTATTTAGAGAACTTATTATGTTTGGAAAGCTCATGAAGAACTCCTTCGGCATGAAACATCCTTTGCATTTCGGGAGAAAGCTCTTCAAAAGAGTTAGGAATTGTTTCTATTCGCCCAAGTGCAGCTTCGATTCTTGATTTGCCTGCATTGGTACTTGCAAAAAGATCATCTTGTAAAAAGTGGAAAGTTGGTTTTAGGCTTTCAAGTAAAGCATGAACAGATGAACCTCCGGAATGACTGAAGGCACTGTGAAAGGTTATAGATGAATTTCTTGTTGGCAGTTGAGTAGTTTGTTGTGACTTATTAGTTCTACTATAAAAATATTTTTTGCTAAGTTGTGAAAGTTTTGTTATTTCCAAATTCATTAATTTTGAGGCGTCAATATAAGTTAATACATGCTAAGACTTTTTTGTAAATTGGTCAAGATTAGTTTGTAAAATTTAACTTAGTAATTAAGGTTTATTCTCTCAAAGGGATCTAGACCCATAGCTATTATTAAAGACAATTGCTGAATTGTTATTTTCTAACTTTAATTAATTTCACAGAGAGACAGGTCAACTTTTAAGAAAAAAAGTTCAAGTTTTATAGTCCCACTCATACAACCATTTTGTAAGGCTTCTTTTTTTCAAGTAAGATGATTGAAATAAATTAAAAAGTTTATTAAATGAAAAAAATTGCCCTGCTAGGAGCAACAGGCTCAATAGGTTTACAAACGGTGGATTTGGTTAGATGCGCCCCCGATAAATATTCTTTAGAAGCACTTTGTGCTTCGGGGAACAACTTAGACCAATTAATTGCCCTGGCGCTTGAATTTAAGCCAAAACTGGTAACAGTCCAAGATGAATCCAAAGCAGAAAGACTAAGAAAGGCTATTCCTCTTGCAATTAAGGTTAGCTGTGGACTAGAAGCTTTGAGTGAAGCGGTTTTATTAAAAGAAGTGGATACTGTTGTTGTAGCCGTTGTTGGCTCAATCGGAATGCGCCCAACTCTTGCAGCACTCAAAGCCGGAAAACGAGTGGTGGTTGCTAATAAAGAAACACTTGTCTCGGCGGGTGATTTGGTGAAAAGATATCTCAGAGATTATGGTGGAATCCTCATTCCGGCAGACAGCGAACATGTGGCCATACACCAGTGCTTAAATAATTCCAAACCAAAAGATGTAAATAAAGTTTATTTAACCGCTTCCGGTGGGCCATTCTTCTTTTCCGATTTTAATCCAGATAAAATAAGTGTCTCCGAGGCGCTGAATCATCCCACTTGGAGCATGGGTCCAAAAATTACAATTAATTCGGCGACCCTTATGAACAAAGGCCTTGAAGTCATTGAAGCCGAAAGATTGTTCAATCTCAACTATGATCAAATTGAGGTTTTGGTTCATCCACAGAGCTTGATTCACAGTATGGTTGAATTCGTTGACGGTAACATCATGGCCCAGCTTGGTCCCAACGATATGCGAATTGCTATTCAATACGCTTTAGATTGGCCTGAACGTTCACAGAATTTATCTGGCAAATTTTTAGACTTTAAACAGATATCCAAGCTCGAATTCTATCAACCTGATTTCTTGCGATTCCCTTGTTTGAGACTTGCTTACGAAGCAGGCAAAGCTGGTAAAACCTACCCCGCAGTATTGGTGGCAGCCGATGAAGTAGCCGTCAATGAATTTTTGCTTGGTCGAATTAAATTCTCAGAGATTTCTAAAATTGTAGAAACAACTATAGAGAACCATAATCCGAACGACGTAAATAGCTTACAAGACATTGAAGCCGCCGATAGTTGGGCAAGAATCTACGCTCAAGAAGCCTCAAAAAAAGTTACTTGCTCAAAACACTAAAAACTGATCTAAATTGCTTTGCTTTGGCAAAAAAGAACTATAAGTAAAGACTTGTTAAGATTTTTGGGAGAAATGAATTAGAAAGGTAAAATATGAGTTTATATAAATTAATAATTAAAATTAATGCAAAAGATAAATAAACATAAGTTTTTTAGATCCTTACAATACATTGCTATTTGTCTTTTATTTTCTTGCAATTCTCTTTTGGTTATGGCCAAAGTGCCCTCTAAAGAAGAAGTTTCTATATCCCCTTTAGATGCCATGATTAAAGACCAAAAGGAATTAATCCCAAGTTCAGTTGCACCATTTGATGAACTGTCTGATTCAGCGGTGGTTTTGCAGGGGTCTGCAACCAGAGTAATTGATAAAGAAGCTAAAATTACAATCTCTTTAATGTCTCTTCTCTCCTCTGAATTTAGCTCCGAAGGAGACTTGGTGGAAGCCAAGATTTTAGTTAAGCCAAACAAAAATGGCAACAACCCCATGGAAGCTCTTAGAGGAAGCAAGTTAATTGGGAAGGTTGTTGAAGTTAAGCCCAGCCGTAAAGCCGGAAGAGCTGGGTACGTAAGAGTACAATTCGATACTTTAAAAATCAAATCCGGTAAAGAGTTCCCCGTAAAAGCTGAAATGACCACTGAGAGCTTCAAAGGTAAAGAGGCCGGAAAACTTGTTGTATACGATTTGAAATTGATGACCTTGGGAGCGCTCTGGGGAACTTACAATTCCATCAAGTGGTCTCCTTTGGCTGCCATTTCGACTAATGGTTTAAGTGTGGCTGCTAGCGCCGGAGTAGGCGTTGCATTGGGCGTTATAGGTTCCTTCCGGCGCAAGGGAGAAACCAAATCCTTCTTTCCCGGGGAAAAGAGACACGTTGAATTCCAAGACCCATTGAGTTTAAGCGATGATGTTTTGCAAGAAGCCGCCCTTGCCAGTAAGAATATCGAAAGCGAGCTTATTGGTTTGAAAATCCAGTTATTGGGCTCAACCCTCGTTCCATCGGAAGAATACGAGAAGCTCCTTGAAGTGAAAGTGAAAGTAGACAACAACACAGATTCTCCAATTTATCCTTGTGATTTACTTTTAATCCCTCAAGATGGAGGAGATCCGGTAACCCCAGACTTAAGGACCTCTGGGCTTAATTTGCTTAAGAGTGTTTCTAAGGGTCAATCAAGTACAGTAAATTTAATTTTTCCAATTTCAAGTTCTTATAGTCCAAATGACTTTAGCTTGGCTTTGGTAGACCCTCTGGATAAGGCACATTTATCTAAAGTTCCTCTTACTCAACTTAGCCAAATTAGTGCACAAGTTGCAGCTAAAGAAGAGCCTAAAACAATAGAAGATTAAGTACCACACTCTCTGGATCAACCTTCTTTATCTCCCTCATTTGTTTTTTAATCGAACTCACGTTATTTAGCCTAACTGAATGCTTGTTTTTGCTATAAAATGAGATTACCTTTTAATGAATAATCAGATTTAAAAAGGCCTTTTCATGCTCACTTTTTAAATTGGATGAACGATTTAGAAAAACAATTTAATTCAGACCAAGCGGCTAAGAACTTCCGAGAGAGAGTTACTAGCATAGATCCGGCTGTAAACAAAAAGAAAGTAGATGATTTACATAAACAGCTTTTAGATAAGCTGGAAGCCAGAGACTATACTGAAAATGAAATCCAAATTATTGATAAAGCCTTTGAGATAGCAAACCAAGCACATGAAGGACAGTATAGACGCAGTGGAGAGCCTTATATTATTCATCCAATCAACGTGGCCATTATTCTCTCCGAAATAGACGCTGACCCCGAAACCATTTGTGCTGGACTCCTGCACGATGTTTTGGAGGATACAAGCCTTACTTCTCAAGAACTAGAAAAAGCCTTTGGACTTGAGGTTAAAGATTTGGTGGAGGGCGTAACAAAGCTAAACAAATTAAGTTTCGCTTCCAAAAGAGAAGAACACGCCGAAAATTTTAGAAAGATGGTCTTGGCCATAGCGAGCGATTTGAGAGTGGTGCTGGTTAAGCTGGCTGATAGGCTGCACAACATGCAAACGCTTAGTTTTATGCCAGAGAAAAAGCAGCAAGAAATCGCGCGTGAAACAATTGAAATTTTTGCACCTTTGGCAAACCGCTTTGGATTGGGGCATATAAAGTGGCAACTTGAAGATCTTTCTTTTAGATATCTGAACGGGGAGGATTACCGCCGAATTGAAAAGATTGTAAGCGAGAACCGCAACAACCGGGAGTCTTACCTCAATCGTCTAATTAGCCTCATAGACAGGGAGTTGAAGCAAGCCTCTATTCCGGCTGATACAACCGGGCGAGTGAAACATTTTTATAGTATTCATAGCAAACTTAAGCGCTTACAAACCGAAGAGATCTTTGATTTGTTGGCCATAAGAATAATTGTGGAGCAAGAAAGGCAATGCTACGAGGTCCTGGGCGTCATTCACGATATGTTTCGTCCCATTCCAGGACGCTTTAAGGACTACATAGCCATTCCTAAGTCCAATATGTACCAATCGCTGCATACAACCATCATAGGCCCAGAAGAGAAATTAGTAGAAGTCCAAATTAGAACTTACGAAATGCACCGAATCGCTGAATTCGGGGTGGCTGCTCATTGGAAGTACAAAGAGCAGGGCAAATCCATGCGCAGTAGTTCCAATTATGATTCACAGCTTTCCCAGTTAAGACAAAAACTCTTTGAAATGCAGCTTGAGTTGCCAGATGCTGGCGATTACAGCAAAGCCGTACAAATCGATTTTTTGGCTGATGAGATTTTCGTTTTGAGCCCTAAAGGCGATGTTTACAGGCTTCCCAGGAATTCTACACCAGTTGATTTTGCTTATCATGTTCATAGCGAAATTGGAAATCACTGTGTGGGAGGGAAAGTTAACGAAAGACTTGTAACCCTTGACCACAGGCTCAAGAATGGCGACATAGTTGAAATTCAAACCAACAAAAATGCCCACCCTTCTTCGGACTGGCTCAACTTCGTCCAGGGTAGCTCTACCAAAAGTAAAATTAAACAGTGGTTCAAAAAGAATCGTCGCCATGAATACATTGATAGCGGAAGAGCCATGCTCTCTGAGGCGCTTGGACGGGGAACTTTTGAGGACTTACTGAAAAAAGGTGCTCTAAAACAAGTTAGCGCCAAGATGGGAATTAACTCTGAAGATGAGCTCTTTGTAAGGCTTTCATCAGCAGATATTTCAACTGCCCAAATTCTTGGGAGGCTTAAGAACGAAGGTTTCATACAAAAAGAAACACAAGAACTTTCAGATGAAGACTATATTGCAAAAGGTAAGCGCCGCAAATCGAGCGTTAGCGAGATCCAAAGCTTAAAGAATTTATTACATTCCTTTGCTAAATGCTGCCAGCCAATACCCGGAGAAAATATTATGGGTGTTATTTCTCGGGGGCGCGGTGTGGTGGTGCATCGCGAAGATTGCCCTAATGTTAAAGGCTTTGATGAGAAGAGATTGATTGCCGTCTCCTGGGGTAGCAATGTGGGAAATAATATTTCAGGAGAGCCCTCAAGCAAGCAAAGTTTTGCTACAACATTAGAAATTGAATGCATTGACCGCATAGGTATTTCGAGAGATGTATTGGATAAAATTGCCAACGAAAAGCTGAACATCCTTGATATAAGAGTCATTACACGTCCTACTCGCCAGACGGCTCTTGTTCGGGTTTCTGTTGAGGTACAAGATATTAATGTTTTGAACAAGCTGATCCAATCCATTATGAAACTTTCCGACGTACTAGGAATAAAGAGATACACTTTGAGGGCTGGCTCCAAATCACCAAAGCAATAGTTTTTGGCATTGTAAAAAAACGGGAACCACCTTCAAGATAGCAATCTAAAATATTTAATTTCCTATCCCCCCATTGCAAGCTAAAAGAAAATCTGATTTAATTTGTATTGGTGGAATATATAGCAATTCCAAAGATTGAAAGAAGTCCAAACAACCATTTGGCTCTTCCAATCAAAGAATTGTTATCAGCAAAAAAGAACATCTCTTTTTTGCTGGGTTAACCGACAAACCCCCAACTAAACAAACAAGAAAAATGAACAAAACAGAGTTAATCGACAAGATCGCTCAACAAACACAACTTGAAAAGACAAAAGTTGCTCGCACCATTAACACATTTTTGGATGTTGTTACTGATGCTCTTTCCAGCCATGAACCAGTTACCTTAATTGGTTTTGGTACATTTAAGGTTCGCCGCCGTCAAGCTCGCAAAGGCGTTAATCCTCAAACCCGCAAGGAAATGACTATTCCTGCTACAGACGTTCCAGTAATCAGCTTTGGTGATAGCTTGAAACAATCTGTTGCTAAGAAAAAGAAAGTTAAATCTTTTGCAACAGCTGTTAAACCAGCCAAAAAAGCTGCCTCTGGTTCTTCTGGCAAGAAAGCTCCTGCTAAAAAACCAGCTAAAAAAGCTGCTGCTAAAAAGAAAAGATAATTAAATAAACTAGTTATTCTTTTTGCTCTGCCAATCGGTACTCATGAGTATGCCTCTTGAAAATTGATTGGCTTTTTTATTGAGCAAAAGAATAGTAGAAAGCTTAATTTGTAGGAACGCAACATGTTGTGCTCGTCAATCTTACATTTCTTCAAAGAAGCAAGTTCGGTATGCCGAAGCTACACAGACAGAATATTTTTTAGCTCAAGTATAAGCATTTCTGAAGTAATTGAATTCATGCAGTTTTCCTCTGATGCTTTAGAACAAACATTCTTTTTTAACTTACAGGACAAAGGGCAGCTGAAACCAGATTTTAAGGCAACACCATTCAACGGCCTATGCTTAACCTCTGAGGTTGGGCCAAACAAACAAATATTCCTAACACCCATAGAAGCAGCCAAATGCATGGGCCCTGTGTCCCCTCCAATAGCCACTTTACAAAGCTCTAAAGCCGAAGCTGTTTCTGGAAGAGTAAGCTTATTGACTAGATTTATTAAGTTAGACTCTGGAAGAGCTTCTTGAATTTGCCTGACTGCTGTTTCTTCTCTTTGAGCACCAACTAACAAAATATCCCATCCCTGAATTGATTGATTAAAAGACTGAAGGAACTGAATCCATCTTTCGGTGGGCCAAGCCTTGTGCGGCCTATCAATGCCAGCACCTATAATTAAAGCCAATTTTGGTCTGGAACTTTGCAAAGACTCTATTTTCTTTAGAGTTGAATCTTTAATGGTTGGAGGCAGCTTAATCAGAGGGAAACTCAAGAATTGAGATTTTTCAACTTCTGTTTTTTTCTTGGTTTGGCCTTGAAAGGCAACATCCGTAAAAGACTGCCAAATTACTTTGCCTTTGGTTGAGCTTTTATGGTACTCACGGAAATTTTTTGCAATAGAAAAACCCAAATTCCGTGTGCACCAATTGGGTTGAAGATTTATAAACAAATCAAAGACTGGAAGATGATACTTTTGTTTAAGGTTCTTTGAGAGCCTGAATCCATCGAAGAATCTTTTGCTAAATTCGAACTCGCATACTTGGTTAATCTCGGGGACATAGCTTAAAAGCTCCCGGTTATAGTTGGCTGTAAAATAAAAAATATTTGCTTGCGGGTAACGATTTTTTAAAAGCTTAACCATGGCCAAAGAGTTGATTACATCACCGATGGCACCATGTCTGAGAATTGCTATATTTTTTAAAGCAGATGGATTCAATCTAAGCAGGATTCAATTTGTATATTGAATTTTATATCTTAGCATGCTTTAATTGCCTTATTGGATGAGGTAGAAGGTAGTAAGTAAAAATGAATTCTGACGAAGAAGAGCTCATAAAATTAGCTAAAGAAGCTTCCAAAGGAAGTTTTTCACAAATGTCTGGTTTTGCGGTCGGGGCTGCCGTTTTGGTGGAAGATACCAAGGGTTGGAAGCACATGGTGAAGGGCAGCAACTATGAAACCCAAAATTACCGCTCTGTATGCGCCGAAAAACATGCTCTTCAATCGGCGCATGTTGATTATTCGGAAGAGGGAAAATCGCCTAAATATATGGCTATAGCCATATACAGCCCCAACAGCTACGAACCCATCTTTCCATGCGGAGATTGTAGGCAGGCACTCTTTGAACAGAATCCCAAAATGAAAGTTATTTGCATAGGTGCTGGAGGAGCAAAGAAAGAATTTATAGCCGAAGAGCTCTTGCCTAACGGTTTTAGACTGGACAACAATTCAGGTAACAACGAAAAATTAGATTCAAAAATCTTGGATTATATTGTCCACTATCCGGTTTTTCAGAATAAGCTCTCAATGCTTAGGGGCTTAGAAAAATTAATTGTAGTGGGAAGCCCAAGAAGAGCTGCCAAGCTGGCTAAAGAATTTGTGCAACTAGATGAATTGTCTCATGAATGGGGAGGAGCAATAGCCCATTGTTATTGCCATATTGGCAACCATGATACAGACAGGGAGTACAGTCTTTTTATTCTTGAATGGCCTGAGCACAAAATAGCTGGTCAGAGCTTTAAGGTAGGCATTGCTTCTCATGGAATAGGTGCTTCGGGCATAGAGATAGTACTCTCAGAGCTTAATGCTCTCATTGCACTTAGCGAAAACCTCAAGGTTGAAAATTTAAAAGGTGAAAATCTTAAAGGAAGTAAATCTCTCCCTCTCAAAGCCGTAATCCGAAGCGGTACCCGTGGAACCATTGATGATGTGGCTCTCGGAACAATTGCCATAACCAGCGAGGCTTTTTCGGAGACTTCTTCCTCTAAGCCCGATTTAGAGCTTACAAAAGCACTTATTAATTCAGCTAAAGAACTTGCTATTCCTGTAGAAGAGGGGGCTTGTCTTTCGGCGCAATTCTTTTGGTCGGGGCAAGGCCGCACAGCATTTCCATTAATTAAACAGGAATATGAGCTAGAGCCTGAACACGACAAGTATTTGCGTTCCTTAAAAACCAAGGGCATCCGCTGGATTGAGATGGAAGATTACTATTTAAATTATTTTGCTCAAAAATATGGCTTTGCAGCTGCCGCTTTGGGGGTGGTTGTTGCAAGGCGCTATGATGCTAGAACCGACAAGTTTGTTTTGGATTATGATGCAAAATCGAAGAAAAACTTTGAGTTGATGCCAGCAAGAGTCGCTTTGCAAGCTTTATATACCTTTGCAAAAGATAAATGATAAGATGTAATGACTAATCAAATTTATTTAGATGTTGAAAGTATTACTTTCTTCATCCCAGATAAAATTTATTTACTCTTTAGCAAATCACTTAATAAAATCAAACCCAAATAATGAATTTGTAAACATGATTGCATATGTTGCAATGAGCAAAGTAAAAGAACTACCTAAACTTATTTCAGAATCATCCAAAGGAAAATAAAATTTTGAAAAACTTTATTTGGAAATTTCTACCATTTAATGAACTAAGCAATAATCAACTTTATTCAGTTTTGGCTCTCAGAGAGGAAGTCTTTGAAATAGAGCAAAACTGTATTTATCAGGACTTGGATTTTCAGGATCAAATGGCAATTCATATTCTGTGTCTGGACTCTTCTAAAGAGAGTAACGATGGTCTTGCCGCTTACTGTCGGGTTTTTACAACAAATGCTGAGCGGAGCGAAGCGGTGATTGGAAGAGTGATTGTAAACAAAAATTACCGTAGCCAAAAATTAGGCTATGAGTTGATGAATAAAGTAATTGAATTTTTAAAATCCAAAGGGGAAGCAAAAATAAAAATTGCTGCCCAAGCTCATTTAAAGAGGTTTTATGAAAATCTGGGGTTTGTGTGGATTAGTGATGATTATGATCTAGATGGAATCCCTCATTTGGATATGCGTTTAGTTGTTTGATAAATTATTTAGACCCTAAAGAGAATCCGTGATCTGAAAGATTTTTAGCTAAAGTATATGTTTGAATAAATTGTTCATAGGTTGACTGCCAAAATTGTCTATCAGTAGCTTCTGTTGGTTGAGAAAACTCTTCTTTTATTGGAATCAACTTTTCAAGAGATTTCACAGAACCAGCAGAAAGTTTGATTAACTGACTTCTTATATTAATTGTATTTTTACTTTCACTGAATGAAGAAACATACTGAATCATTTCATTTAGAAATCTATCAAGAGAAAAAAGAAATGGAAGTTTGGCTTGATGAAAGAGTTTTTCATAAGAATCTCTGAGTGCACTTTTAACTTCGGAAGATTTACTGATCGATTTTAAATATTCTCCAAATTTTTGCCATAACATTTTTTGATTGTCTGAAATCTCTTGTATTAAATCAATATCTTCTAAATTATTTCTTTGAATAACTTCTTGTCTTACCACTTTTATTGTCTCATCCAGCAGAATAGATAGCCTTCTTGCTGTCTTTTGAATTTGGGTCATATTTCTATCTCCTGGTGTATATAAAAATGCCAAAGCGCAGTTTTGAAGATATAAATCTATTTGTGAAGTGTCGTCAAAAAGTGTTTTTGCAAGCTCGGGTTTATCAACTAACTCATCGAGCATGCGATTCATACTATCCATATATTCTTTAGGAGAAAGGAATATTAAATGCTGAAGAATTGATAACCTTTGTTGGTAATTGTAAAAATAATCGTAGTCAGCTTTTCTTTTGCTGTAAGCAGTTCTTAAAGCAGTTAAATATATTTTTTGCCAATTATTAAATGTTATTTTTGAATAATGTTCTTTATTAGCTTTAATTTGAGAAAAAACTCTTTTGGTCTCAAGAACAACTTGCAAGGGGTCATGCCCACTTTTTAATTGTCTCCATAATTTTTCAAGTAAAAAAATTCTTTTAACAATATTTGGAGGAAGAGAGTGCGTTTGTTTATAGGGAGTTAAACCTGAAAGCATCTATGTTTTGCCAGTAACAGAAATACACTTTACCATTCTGTAAAATTTAAGACTGTCAACAATAAGTCCAAAAGCAGTATAAAAAAACTAAATAATCGCTTTTGGCTAAATCTGCATACTAGTAACCGGCATTACTTGGCAAGGGCTGATAAGGCATAGCAGGATAAGAAGTATAGGCAGAATCCGGATAGTAATAATATGGAGTTCCGGCTGCCAGAGCCTGAGCGGCTTGTCTTTGCTCTCTAATATCACGGCCATCCAAAATGGAATCAAGTAACAAAGAGCCTACTCCCACCCCGGTCTGTGACCACTGGCCCGCTACGACTGAAGCATTTGCCGTTGTGTCTGCGTTAAATTGCAAATTGGGAAAGCCTGCATTGGTACCAACACTGTTTCCAGCAAGCGCTTGAGCGGAAGAATCAGTTGTTAAATAATTATCGAACCAAAATGGATAGGCCATATTTTGCGCGAGGCCTGCAGCCTGTTTAAGAGCTTGACGAGCTACACTTGTTCCCGGACGAGGGTAGACATCACCTTCTCCAGGTAAATAGCTATATTCAGAGGTTCCCGGATACATATATTCTGGAACACCACTGCCAGGGAAAGGCTGTCCGTTGTTTGCCATAAAGTTGGGCGGCGGTACACTTTCGGGTTGAACGGCAAAATTCTGTTGTGGATTTCCACTCATCCCATTCATTCCTCCCATTCTTGGAGGTCCTTGCATTTGCATATTCATCATTTGTGGTCCACCCATTTGATTCATTTGTCCATTGTTCATTTGGGGCATTGGTTGGTTCATTTGCGGGGGCATCATCATAGGCGGAGGACCAAAATTGGCTGTGTTTCCAAAATAGCCATAACGTCCGCCCAAGCCAAAAGTTCTACCATCATAAGGACCAAGAGTTGGAAAACTTGAAGGTCTTAAAGCTCCATAAATCATTGGAGGGCACATTCCGCCGGGTCTAACCGACTGGGGGAAAGCCGAAAAGAAAGGAGCTCCTCCCATTTGTGGTATCGAATTGTTCATTTGAGGTATGGGTTGTGATTGAAGCATAGATTGTTGTCCGCCACCATTCATGCCACCATTTTGCGGATAACCAATTTTCATCTGTCCGTTTATCTGGACTGGTACTTCCATTCCTGACTGCAAAGCTTGTCCATTCATGCTTCCAGTCATATTTTTCGGCAAATTAAACTTGGAATCATTCTCCATTTGGGACTGGCGAGTACTTTGAGATTTGATTTCCTTAATCATTTCTCCACTCGAACTATATTCATAAATCCCACCCGAAGGCTGTTTGATCACAATTGCAATAGGATTACATTGCTCAACCAATTCTTTAATTCGGTCAGGCCCCATGTAGGCACGCTCTACAACTGTATACTTTTTAAATCTGTTTCTATCCTCATAGTTAAGGTCGTTTAAAGTTGCACCAACAAGTAAAACACTAGGAACAGGATGAGCCTTTGCAAGCTGCAAGTTGAAAGAAGCACAAAATAAAAACAAAAAGGCTAAAAAGCAAAAGATAAACTTCATCGCTCTATTTGAGGCCACAATAAAACCAAATACAAAGTTATTTTTATATCCTTCTAAAGAAGCTTGCATATTTATCAAAGCTCGATAATATAGAGCATATCTTCCACCCACACGAGAAAACCCTTCGATTACAAAGGCTAAGTCATAAATACTAGCCAAGAATCCTTGCTATCAAGCCATGTTATTAAATTCTTGTAACTAAACTTTTATAATTAAGCTGGAGCTAAAACCGCATTATTCGTTTTGTTGGATGAGGAGTTCTCTTTATTCTTTTTCTCTTGGTCTTCGTGCATTTTAAAGATGATTTGCAAGTTTAAGAAATTAATTACCGCTCCAATTGCAAAGGCTAAGATCAAAGGCATCTTGTTTATAATTTTTACAGAATTTAAAAAAGACTTTTGTCTTTCAGGATTCATCTCTTTAAGAGCCGGCATTTCTGCGATCATTCCGCTGAATTTAGCAGATTTTTTATCGTAACTAAAACCGCTTAATACGTTCCAGTCTAGTGGATCTCGCTCTCCATCTTTGATTTGCTGGAACATAACCGGAAAGAGCTTTAAGACATCTTTTCCAGCACCATGGAATACACCGCTGAGAAGAGTAAGCACATCTAAAACTGTTTGCTTATAAGCCACAATGGTTGGAATAGAATAAAGAATAATGCGGTTACGAATTTCTGTTGCTTCATCTCGTCCTCTGGAAGCAGTCATATAGCCAGGAATAGCAAACAAAGTCAAAATTAAAGCCAAAGGAGTATTAGAGAGCTGGAAGCCCTCGCCCAAATCCAAGTGCCTGCTAAACTTTCTAAAGAAGTCCTCTATCTTCGGAGAGCCCATCCGGTTGCGAAATAAAAGACTTAATCCAATGACTCCTGCAACCGTCGCTGACATGGCTAAAAGGCCCTTTTGAATATTTTGAGCAGCATGCTGCATAGGGTTTTTGTACTCTTCATCCTCCAATTCATTCTGGAAACCCAAAAGTTTTGAAAAGTTATCATATCCTAGGAACCATTTGGTCAAAAAATCACGTATTGCTGGAACCATGAATTCAAGTGAGCCACAAAAACTCACAACGGCAGCAAAGATTAAAGACTTACCCAAAGCGAGCTTAGAAAGGGTTTCTTTATTTACCAACAATCGCTTACGTTCAAGAGTGCCCAATTCAACAGTGTTGCCAAGGTTTTTTTCATAAAGATGCAGGGGCTTACCAAAAAACTCAAAATCAATACCCAAAGATTTACTAACCATCCGGGAGAACAATCCAACAGAAGCTAAAGTTGGCATAAAATAAGTTGCAATATATTCACTTAATTCTAAAAAAACCTCATCCATTGCGACTGGAACATTAAATTTGGTTTTACCAGTAAAAAGGTTAGAAAGTATGTTCCAAAGAGTTGACTGAGACGATGAACCCGATTGCTGAGCTTGATTCTGTGAATTATTAGGATTGTTACTTCCATCGTTGTTAGCATCAACACTTTTGGCCCTAATAATTCCACCAACGAGTGCTTTGGGCATAAGCTCCATTAAAGAAGCTCTCAAAGCCAAAAAAACTGCACTAACAAAACTTCCAACAAAGAAAAGCTCTGTCGACTTTTTGCTAATGGATTTTGGTAAAAAGCCCAATTTCTCTCTAAAATTTACCGCTTTTTCGTTAATGCCCGAATCGATTTCGACAACTCGAGGCAGAGCCTTATTAGAATAAGGCTGATTATTTGCTGGAATTGTGAGAGTTGAGGACATTTAAGCTAGCGAACCTTAATATAATTTTTTGGATATTTGTTG
>JANRMG010000112.1:0-8898 GCA_033761855.1 Candidatus Caenarcanales bacterium | reverse complement strand
ACGAAATGCGCCGTTAAGAATCCTGTTTTGCCCGAGGCAGGATGCTAAGTGGAAGCGATGAGCTTTCACTTATGCTTCATTTGCCGGCTGGAAGGCGCATTGGACGGGTGTACCTCCAGAAAAATAGAGGGTTCGGGTCGTCGCGACCCGAGAGCGGGGATGTCAAACAGACAATAGTTGGCTGGCGGTAAGCCCCTTGTAACCTCCATTAAAAAAATTTCTTAAATTAGTATGTTTTTGTTTTTCCTAGATCTCTTCTCATCACTTGTTTCTCAGTCTTTTAAAAATCCGCACCATTAGTTAATAACTCCTTCCGCTTTTTCTAAACCACCCAGAGCAACTTGAACTTTTCCACCTGATTGTCCATTTAAAAAAGTTTCGTCATTTCCTTTAGGCTGAATTAATTTAGGAATATTATTTAGACCAGCAATTTGTCCATAGAATTCAACAGGTACAGCAACTGCCAAAGTCAAGTTTGGTGAACCATTTGGTTTAAGATCGCTTTCTTTGATTCCCGGAAAAACAATAATTGGTGAAGCAGTAAATGATGGATTAGCAGAGTAAAGAATGGCTGGTAGAGCTTCATTTGTTTTAGCTGCTTCTCTGAGGAGTTGAGAATCCCTTGTTTTTTCATTTTGTATTCTTTGAACAGATTCAGTATTTGAGGAAATTAATACTGAATCTGTTCCAGTAGAAGTTATTTGTAGATTAGTACCTAATTTAGATATATCATTTGTTTTTTGTCGAATAATATATCCATCCGCTAAAGTAAAGCCTCCAAAAGAAATCTTTTGTGCGTTTGAATTTAATTTCAATGAATCGGATTCCTGGAGTCCGCTGGTGCCATCAAGATCTTCAACACAGTGCTGAGCCGTTTCCAAAACAGAAGAATTCTCCAGACGGCTTGCAGAACAGTCAGCATCGTTTATTTGTAATGAAGCAAGTGAAGTAAAAGTTTTTTCAATATTTTCTTTTGTCAATAAATTAGCAAAACCATTTTGTAAAAATCTTTCCTCTTGGGCGGGGAATGAACTGCTTGGATTTATAACTGTATATTTAGAATTAAATCCATATGAAATTCCATCAGAAGTAAAGCTAACTCCAATGTTGTTTTGAATAAAATTCTCTTTGCCTCTTTCATAGGCTGTTAGTTCTCCGGATGAAGTAATAACATCGTAATTTCCATTTTTGTGAAACATTACTATCCAATCAGGTCTTTGAATTCCCCCTTCAAATAAATAAGCATCTATATATTTGGATTTATCGATATTTTGCTGGATTGTTTTCTGGGCTTCTTCCTTAAAATCGAAGTTACCTTCTCCTTGATTATTTATTCTTCTATTTTTCCATTCATCAGAGCTTAAAATTTCATTTGCCCTAAGGCTTTGAACTAAATGGGGATCATAAATACTGGTCATTTATGTAGACATAGCAAAGGGTTATCCCTCATACTAACTTTCCAAAATTAAATCTAAATTAAAAACCTGGTACGAGGGAGACTCGAACTCCCGACCTGAGGGTTATGAATCCTCCGCTCTAGCCAGCTGAGCTATCGTACCGAGAAACCGCAAGAATTGAAGAGGCTTAAAAGTAAAAACTCAATAGGAGCATCTCACAAATCAAGCGACTAGAGCATAATACCGCATCTATTCATCTTCTGCAAATTTATACAGAAGATCTGATTTTGACCCAAATTAAGCGGCGGCAGCTAAAACTCTTGTAGGATCAATTTGAATTGATCCACCCATGGTTGTGCTTACATGGGCTGATTGGAAGTATAAACCTTTGGCACCCGAAGGCTTGATTCTTTGAAGAGTTTCAATGGCAACTTTTAAATTGGTCATCAAATCAGCTTCTGGAAAGGAAACCTTGCCAATTGCCAATTGAACGATAGCGCCGTCTTTTTCAGCTCTAAAACTAACTTGTTGTCCAAGTTTGATGCTCTTAACAGCTTGTCCAATTTCGTTGGTTACGGTTCCGTCTTTGGGGTTTGGCATTAAACCTTTAGGTCCTAATACTCTACCGAGTTTACCCAACTCTCTCATCATATCTGGAGAAGCAAGTAATTTATCGAATTCAATTACACCCTTTTCGATTTCTTTAATTAAATCATCAGAACCAACTAAATCTGCACCAGCTTCTTTAGCGGCTTTGGCATTGTCGCCTTGAGCGATTACTGCTACTTTTACTTTTTTACCGGTTCCAGCAGGCAAATTTAAGCTACTTCTAACTTGTTGGTCCGCTTGCTTAGTATCAATGCCGAGTTTAACTGCTAATTCTACGGTTTGGTCAAACTTAGCTTCTGGCATAGATTTAATTAATTGAATCGCTTTGTCGGCTGCCAATTTTTTGTTTTGGTGCTCTGAGAGAAGCTTACTAACTTGTTGTTGTCTTTTTGAGTTTTTCTTGTGTGACATTTTTCTATCTCTTGTAAATTACTTTTGTAAATTATTTTTATACTTCAACTTAAACTTCTATTGTTACACCCATGCTCTTGGCGGTTCCAGCGATGATTTTTTCGGCTGCTTCAATATCATTTGCGTTTAAATCTGGCATCTTGGTTTCAGCGATTTTGCGCAATTGCTGTTTGGTTAAGTTGCCAACTTTCTTTTGGTTTGGCTTGTCAGAACCAGACTTAAGACCCAACTCTTCTTTAATCAAAATGGAAGCTGGTGGCTTTTTAATGATGAAAGAGAAAGATCTGTCTTTGGTGTTGACGGTGATGATAACTGGGAGAACCAAGCCTGGCTTTTCGGTTTTGGTTTCATCGTTGAATCTTTTGCAAAAGTCCATAATATTAACACCAGCCTGACCTAAAGCAGGACCAATTGGTGGTGCTGGGTTTGCTTGCCCGGCAGGGATTTGAAGCTTAATTTGCTTGAATAGAGGTGCTCCCGCTCCCTTAGCGGCTCCCTTTTTATCGTCTGTTTTTCCTTTAGACACTGTATTTAACTCTTGTTTAACTTGGTACGACTTTAACTTAATTTATTTTTCAGAACAAAAAGAATAGCAAATACTCGTTACTTGAGTCAAAGTTCGAGGCAAACTTTGTTCCTAATTGGGTTACTTAATTGAATCAAAGCTTTTATTGTTCATTTTTTCTTAAGGTTTGGTCGTTTTATTTTCTAACATAAACTCGAGGCAAGCGGGCTCTTAAATCGCAGGCGATTTCATAATCGATGGTATTTAAAATCTGTGACCATTCGTTCAAACTTATTTCTTTAGAATCACTTTTGCCGATTAAGGTAATTATGTCTCCTACTTTGACTTGGTCTTTGAATTGACTAAAATCAAAAGTGATTTGATCCATTGAGATTGTTCCAACTTGTTGAATCAATTCATCTTTGTAAAGCCCTTTAATTCGGTTGGAGAGGCCGCGTTTAATGCCATCGGCATAACCCAAAGGGAGGAGTCCAATTAAACTGTCTTTTTCGGCACGCCATGTTAAGCCGTAACCCACCGCTTCTTCACTTTCTATTTCTTGTAGTTGGCTCACCCGAGCGAGTAAGGCAAGAACGGGTCTTAATTTTAATTTTCCAAATTTGCCTAAACCATAGAGCGAAAGGCCAATTCTCATCATGTCAAACCTAGTGTTTTGGCTAGAAGAAATTAATGAACTGGCGTCCAAATGAAGGATTCCAAGTTCCTTCCGGTCAAATTCCGAAATTGCTTTGTTGAAGCGGCTCTCCTGAACCTGACTAAAAAAATCTTCTGCTCCGCAGGCCAAATGGCTGAAAATACCGCAAAGTTCAAAGGTGTCTTTTTTGTTTAAAACTTCTTTAATGAGTTCTGGCGCTTTGGTATTCCACTTTGCGCCGTTCCGGTTCATTCCTGTGTTAATTTTTATTTGTACTTTAATTTTTTCTATCGGATTTTCCGCAGCCTTCTTTTTTGTTTTTTCAGCTAGCTTTGTTAGTTCGTCCAGTTGATGAGAGTCAGAAAGAGTTATTTGCAAGTTATTTTGAATTGCCCTAGGAAAAGCCCAAGTGGGTGTTGGACTTAAAATTAAAATTTCCTTTTTAATTCCTGCTTCGCGGAGCTGGATTCCCTCGTCGACCGAAGCTACCCCAAAGTATTCCACTCCGCAGGCTTCAAGCAGTGGTGCCGTTACAGAAGCTCCGTGACCGTAGGCATCGCTTTTTACAACAGCCATTATTTTCTTGTCACCTAACTGTTCTCTTATCTGGCGGTAATTATGCTCAATCGCGTTTAAGTCAATTTCTAACCAAGCGTCTCTGCTGAAGGAGGATTTAGAGGAGTTTCTCGGGCGTGCTGTCATTAGATAAATGGATTGACGATTCTGAGTTTGTTTTCAATTAATTGGTTATGTTGTAAATCTTCAGAATAAAAAATAGAACAATCGCTCAGAAGAGCTGAAGAGAGCATAAGACAATCCCAATAAGAATACTGAAGTTGTTTTCGTAATTTAAGTGCTTTTAACACAGTTTGAGGCTTTACTTCATTGACTTGAAAATGATTTATCAAATCTCCAATTACTTCTTCAGATGAGTCTAAATCAAGCAAATGCTTTTTTGTAAGAACGTTGTATATTTCGCTTAATGTTTGAGTACTTAAAATAATTTTATTAAAGTGTTCATCAATTAAATTCCTTGACAAAGAATGCTTGATTTCAGTTTTACCTTTTTCAGCGTAAGCGTAAATCCAAATATTTGAATCCAGGAAAAATTGTTTTTTCATTATTCTTCGTCGTAAATTTCTTCTCTAGAAAATTTGTACTCTTCTGGCAATTTAAAGGAATGTTTTTTTAATGAATTGAAGAATTCTTTTTTTACTTTTTTCTCTTGAATATCCTCAACGGCAGCAGGTAAAACTATCACTTCAACTTCTTGGCCATCAAATTGGCTTAATCCATCGATGTAAAGAGAATCCCCTGAAACCGTTTTAATTATTTTAATAGCTTCCATTTGTTTTTCCTTGTTTATAAATAATACCCTTTTTAAAGCTTCTATTAAATCTGCGAGGCAATCTTGCCGAGCAAAATACAAGCAAAAAACAGAGTGCTTATCCAGGCATTGGCTGTAAAAAAAACCTCGTTAATCCTGGCCAAGTCTTTGCTGATAATAATGTGTTGTCTAACAAGTCCCAAAGCCAATACCAAAATTCCAGAATTGTAAGAAATAAGTATTGGTGACTTCAAAATTTCATTAGCTGAAGAAATTCCCAACTGATTGGCAAGATAGAGAGCCCCAATACAAAAACAAATAAGGCTCAACAAGTGTGCAACTTGGCTTAAAATCAAGGATTTTTGAAGACCAAACTTAGCTGGAATGCTATGCAAAAAGTGCTTTTGGTCGAATTCTAAGTCCTGGAGAGCGTATATAATATCAAAACCGCAAACCCAAAAAGCAACCCCAAAACCCATAAAAAAAGGAAACCAATCAAAGCTTCCGGTAACGCCTATCCATCCACCAAGTACTGCCCCACCGAGTGCTATTCCTAAAACCAAATGGCATAACCAAGAAAAACGCTTAACAAAGGAATAAAAGCTCAACCAAAAGACAGCAAGAGGCAAAAGATATAAACACAGTTTAGGCAGATTGAGAGCTGCTAACAACAAAAGCCCAAAACCTAAAATGCTTGAAATTAAAGCTGCTTGCTTGGAGAATTTACCGGCTGGGATTGCCCTTTGGCTGGTACGGGGAGTAGCAGCGTCGATTCTTGCGTCTATTAGGCGGTTAAGAGTCATGGCCGCGGAGCGC
Organism: Candidatus Caenarcanales bacterium; assembly: GCA_033761855.1. Taxonomy (GTDB): domain Bacteria; phylum Cyanobacteriota; class Vampirovibrionia; order Caenarcaniphilales; family Caenarcanaceae; genus JANRMG01. Next base: position 3,178 of record JANRMG010000112.1, on the reverse strand, counting down.
GCACCAAGCAAGCCTACACAACACCAAAACAAAACTTGTAGGCTGGGCCAGCTCGGGTAAGCAGCCAGCAAAACGGCAGACAACATAAACGGAGCGGAAAAGATGGTGTGTTCCAGCTTTATCATTTCAGCCCAGATTTGGAATTTTTTAGAAAATGGTTTAAGCATTTCCCCTAATTTTAATGAAGAATTTTTATTGAAGCTTTTCTCTTGTTTGCTCATTAAATCAAATGCTATGTGAATTAGTTTAAAATTTAATTAGTATTCTTTAGTTAACAATATTAGTTGATGCCAGAAATAACAAGATTTTATGGAATAGTAATTAAATTGTTCTTTGGAGACCATTCACCTCCACATTTTCATGCAGTTTATGGAGAGTTTAACGGAGTTTTTGATGTTAAAACCTTGGAAATGACAGAAGGAGATTTACCTCAGAGAGCAAAGGAATTGGTTCTTGAATGGGGTAAAATTTATCAGAATGAATTGCTTGATATGTGGGATTCCCAAAATTTTCATAAGCTTCCGCCTCTAAAATAAATTTATGAATAAATATCCAAAACTAAAATCCGTCCAAGCCATCGATTCGACAACCTTATTGGCAGAATTCGATAATCACGAGTTTAGGAGATATTCCATGGCTCGTCTTTTGCAAAACCCAATTTTTGAACCTTTAAAGAATCCTGCTCTTTTTAAAGCTGTTCAGATAGAAGTCGGAGGTTATGCGGTCTCCTGGAACAATGAAATTGATTTAAGCGAATATGAAATATGGACTAATGGAGAAAAGGTTTAACAAAACTAATTCTTAGCCACATTACTAACTAAATCCTCGTTGCCAAGCGCTTTATGGCAAACACCGTCCAAAAGTTCTTTAGCAAAAAACATATAAGCTTTCTTGTGGATTGGGTATTCGCCCATCACACCTTCAATTTTAGTCTCAACTTCTTTTTCGCTTAGTTTCACTAAGTCTTTAATGTTTTCTCCAACAATAGATTCAACAAGCGCACAGCAAGTGGCTTGAGCATAACCGCAGCCGAAAGTTATATACTTTGCGTCTGTGACTTTGCCTTCTGGGTTTACTTTTACATAAATTTCATAACTATCGCCGCAGCCAGCTTTGTCAAGCGCATGTTGAAAAACTCTTTCGGTTTCACTACCGTCTTTTTCTTCAAATTTCCCGAGATAGGGTCTATCCATAACGAATTTAGAAAATTTTTCTTTATTGAATTCCATCATTTCCTCGATTAATAAACTTAATTTTTAAGTTGTCAAATTGTAATTTTGTTAGTACTTAAATTATAAGAGCATTTTCTCATTGGATTGAAGGATTATTATTGATTATCCACCTGGAATTGTCTAATGGAAATTTGTCTGAAAAGAAAAATGGGGAAATTACTAGTTGTTTCTGGAATCGCTTTAATTGCCCTAGGGCTTTGTGTCTTAGTTTTGGGCTTGTTTTTGCCGGGTAACGAAAAGTTTGTTTTGCCTTTTAAACTCTTTGCGTTGCCGGGAGATTTTGTTTTTAAGGGCGACAATTGGTCTTTTTATTTTCCGTTTACAACTTGTATTTTGTTGAGCTTAATATTTACAGCTCTATTCAAACTAGTTGGCTGGATCAGTAAGTTAGTAAATTCATAAAGAAAGAGATCCTGACCTTCGTCAAAGAAAAATATAAGTATGATAGTGAGAAAAGGATGAGAGCAAGAAGACAATATCAAGATCAAGATGAGAAAGATCGGCTAATCCTAATTTATGTCACTCTGAACCTGCTTACACCTAATTAATTAAATACTTTCAATTTGCTTAAATAATAGTAATTTATGGACAAAGACAGGAATTTAGCGCTATAAAATATAATCAAATTAATTAAAAATAAACTTAAAATAAACTGTGAACTTATTAAATCCTCAAAGCAATCTGGATTTTGTGAAGTTGAATGATAATCCAACTCTTTCGCAAAGAGTGCAATTGTTTTTTAAGCTTTTATTAGAGCGGGTAAAAGTCTGTTTCCAAACTAAAAGAGTTGAAGATGTAACGCTGACTTTTAGCTTGCTGTGGGAGTATTTAAACCAAAATTTTTCCGCTAAAGAAAAAAAAGATTTTGTAATTAGATCAATTATCGCTGTTGTGCTGTTCTCTTTGATTCTTGAGTTCACAACTCATGGACAAATTAATAAAGCTCTTGAAAACCACCAATCCGCTAAAGCCGAAGAGATGATTAAGCAAAGACTTATGTTTATGCCTTGGGATAATGGTTTAAAACTTAGACTTGCTCATGCTTATATGTCTCTTGGTCGGGAGAATGAGGCTAAATCCATTATTGATGAAGTTCAATCCTTCGATTCGGGGAATGCTTATCTTCCAAAAGTTGCTTTGGATTTGGCAAGAACTTTAAAGAGACAAAATAAATCTTTTCAAGCCATAAGCATTTTAGAGAAAATTCCAGTTCATTCATGTAAAGAGTGTGTCACAGAGCTTTTAAATCTTTATACTATTGAGGGACGTCGTTCTTTGCTTGATAGAAACATGGAAAGAGCCACCCATTTTCTTTCGCGAGGACTTAAGCTTGCTATAAAGACCAAAGAAACACCTTCTTCTATTAATCACCGGAAGAGGGAACTGGCCAAGGCATACAATCTTCAGGCTGATAATTTAATTAAAGCTAGCGAATTCAACCGTGCCATCACACTCCTTGAAGAGTCTAATTCTATCTTTCCTATGGGAAGTACTTATAATTTACTTGGACAGCAGTATGAAACTAGAAACACAGGACTCGGTGATTTGCGCAAAGCAATTGATGCTTACCGTAACGCTTACTCCTTTGGAATTACGGATGCAGAGATAAGTTTTAATAAGACTATTTCAAAGCTGAAAGCAGCTCTCAAAAAAGAAGGTTTACCTAAGAAAAAAATTGATGAAGAGATAGAAAAATATAAATTAACTTCGGTTGAAGAAAACTCTTCACAACCTTCATTTGGAGGGAATGAAGAAAGTGAAACGAAAACAAAACCCAAAGTTGAAGAGGAAAAAGAAAGCCTAGAGAAACCTGTTTCAGTTCAAAAAGAAAAGCCAAAAACTGAACTGAAGCCTGAAGCTGAGAAGAGCCAGCAAGAGCCGATTTTGGATGAACCCTCTCGCGGGTCCAACATTCTTATAACTAATACAAACGTAAATTCTGGCGA
>JANRMG010000111.1:0-2870 GCA_033761855.1 Candidatus Caenarcanales bacterium | reverse complement strand
TTTGAGAAGCGATCAAAGAAGCCATATGTTCAATTCTTTTAGATTAAGTAGTAACTGAGGGTGTGGATTTTTTAAAAGCCTTCAACTAAATCTTCAATTATCCAATCATAAATACTTTTGGATTCTTCTTCTGGATGAAGTTCGTCTTTGACTAATTTACTTCCGCTAGTTTTCTCTCTCCACATTAAATGGTCTGCACCGTAAAAGGCTCTCTGTAAGCCTGTTCGCGGACAATAATTGTTATTGGGGAATAATTTGTGCCAATAACATGGTTGCTCTTCGTTGGTTTCGCAAAGCTTGGTCCAGAGACCACTAGAGAGAGGAGTGACACCGTCGTTTAATCTTAAGTTTTGTCTCAATCTTGGTTCTTCGTCAGGATATATTTTTTTTGTCATCCAGCGGTTTAGCTCTTTCATTCCAGCTCTTCTGTCCAAAAAACTTCTTGGGATTACTTCCCCGAAGAGGATAGAAAAAGAAGTCTCAAAATCATTTGCATACAGAGGGAAATAATAAGAAGCATAAGTAATGTATTTGTTTAGGTTCTCTGGGACAGGCAAGTTTAAAATTTCCTGCGGTGGTTGGTATTTTGCCGAGGGAGGCATGGCTTTATCAAAGTCGCTCCAGGCTTGCTCACGGTAAGCATATTTGTAACGGTTAATGAATAAATTGAGTGCAATAAAGTTCTTGGATCTTATTATTGGCGGTTGAATAGCAACGCAATCGGCAGTAATTTGTCGGGTAAGAGAAGGAGTTCCCAGATGAGGAGCTGCTGTAGTCACAACCTTGCGGATTTTCTGCTCTAGATCGGGGTTTTCAACCATTAAAATTCTTGGAATTATTCCACCCTGACTATAGCCAATAATACTGATAGTTTTTATGTTTTTTTCTTCTTCTAAAAGTTGCTTTAGTCCTTTAGCTAAAGTTCTGCTTGAGTTGTACAGGCTGTCCCAGCCGTTATAGCGGAAAACATAAAATTCAAATTTATCTTTTGTATCTTGATTAATTTTACTTCTCTTAAAGGTTTCTAAAAAATGTTTCCATTCATAAAGTTCACCAGCCAATGAGACTGAATTAAGACCGGGGATTAAAATAACTGCTTCGGTTGCATTTTCAGTTGTAGTTTCAATAGTATTTATTTTTTTTACTGATACAGGTTTTACAGTTACTGGTGAAAGTGTTCCAATCTTTTGATATTTACCCACAGCGGTTTGGCTCTTGTAGACTTTCTCTTCTTGTGGACTTTCTGCTTTAGAGCATAAGTTTTGACAAAAAGAAAAAATAAAAACTAAAAGTAAAGCTAAAGATTTAAAAGAAAAATTTAAGTTCTGAGAATTATTTGTCATTTAGTTTGAATTTATGATGGATTTGAATGTTGATTTAAGGTTTTTAGTGCTTATAAAATTGTCCTTAAAATAAAATTTTGTGATTCAAATACTGCTTATTAAATCACAGCTTTAACTCTTGAGTCATAATTTGACCATAAATTTCTTATTTGTTTTATTTTTTACAGACTCTAATGCGCTTTTTAGCTTTTTTACCAAGGTTTTTTTTAATTCTTTTAATAAGTTTATTTCTTCAGCCAGCCTTTTCCAAAGCTGTAAATCAAAATCCCAAAGCGCTGTCTTCCTTTGAAGTAGCTAAGCCTGGTTATTGGTATAGATTTCCGCAAGACCACTTGGCTCATCCAAGCTTTGCAAACGAATGGTGGTACTACACCGGAAATTTAACTTCCAAACGTTTAAATAAAGAATTTGGCTATCAATTAACTTTCTTTAGAGTTGCTCTAGAACCTGGAGGGGAAAGCATTTATCTTGCACATTTTGCTCTTAGCGATTTAAGCAAAAAGAAATTTTATTTTTCCGAAAGAGTAAACCGGAATATTCTCCAAAAAGCTGGGGCCTCTTCAGTTACAAGTTTGGGTGCAACTTCAATGGCAAATAAGAAAAGTATTAAAGATGTTCTGGTGTGGAATAAAGATTGGTCTACTCAAATTTATGGAACTGGAGAATTACATCAACTTAACGCCTCATCCAAAGATGATGAAGGTAATGAATACTCTATCCAGTTGCGCTTAAGAACAAATAAAACTCCCGTAATTCAAGGCAAAAAGGGAGAAGGCCTCAGCCGAAAAGGTAAGTGTTTAAGTTGTGCCAGTCATTATTATTCTTACCCTGTCCTGGAGACATTTGGCAAGATAACAGTAGATGGTGAAGATTTCCAAGTTTCAGGAAAAAGCTGGATGGATCACGAGTTTGGTTCGAGCCAATTAATGGAAAATCAGGTTGGCTGGGATTGGTTTTCTATTCAAATGTACGATGGTTCCTCATTGATGCTCTATCGGATGAGAGAGAAAAATGGCAAGACCTCAGAGTTCTCTAGCGGTACTTTCCTCCCTCATTCGGGTCAGGCTCAGCATCTTGAAAGAAAAGATTTTTTTCTTAAGGCAAAAAAATATTGGCAGAGCGATGAAACAAAAGTGAAATACCCTCTTGTTTGGGATGTTACAGTTCCAAGCTACGATCTTGGACTTAGAATAATCCCTAAGATGACTCACCAGGAGTTAGTAACGCAAAAAAGTACCAAAGTAAGCTATTGGGAAGGAGCCATTGAAGTCCTTGATAGGGTCTCTGGAAAAAGAGTTGGCGAGGGATATCTTGAATTAACTGGTTATGACGGTAAGTTGAAAGGGAAATTTTAAAGGGAAGTTTTAAAGTTTAATTTTTGATTCTCCGGGGGGCGATTCTCCGTCTATTTCAACTATTAGATCTCTGAGTTGAATAAAATCTCTGAGTTTTATGGAGGCAGTCATCCTTTCACCAGCAGTTTCTCCATTATTAACTAATGGTGCGTGTTTGACATATTGCAAAAAA
>JANRMG010000110.1:0-16473 GCA_033761855.1 Candidatus Caenarcanales bacterium | reverse complement strand
TTCAATTGTAGAATTTAAATCAATTGTAAAAACTATCAAACTTTTAATGTGGGAATACGCTTCCTTCGATAGGAACCCAAGCAGTCTTAGCAAACTAATCAACGAGTTAGAGCAGATGGAGAGCAAACTGCAACCAGAGATTTCACTCAATCCTTTTATTAATCAACTAAAAAATTATTTATTGGTTGGCAAGCTTCTGGCAAAGTCAGCTCTGCATAGGCAAATTAAAGGAAAGATTTAAGAAAACACATAATGGAAAATTATCAAAAAGTTGCCAATCTTAGTGAATTTACCAGTGAAGAAGGATTACCTATTAAAGTGAACAACCTTTGCTTAGCCCTTTTTAAGCTTAAAGATGGAGAAGTCTATGCAATCGAAAATTCTTGTCCTCATGTCGGGGCACCGCTCCACAACGGACTGATAGAAGACAAAAAAGTCACTTGTCTTTGGCATGGCTGGTGCTTTGATCTGGCTAGCGGAGATTCTACCAATTGTCCGGGAGTGAAAATTAAAAGCTTTCCGGTAAAAGTAGTTAAAGATGAGGTTTGGGTGGCTGTTTAGCTTTTCTAAGATTTAAACTGCCTGTTTAAAGTCTTCGCCCTTAAAAGTCAATTTGGGATTACCTCTCTCAAGCATATTATGTGAATGCCATTTGTCTTTGTGTAGTTTTGTTTTAGTATTCTCTGCTTGAGCTTTAAAGATTTGAATTAAGCGTAATATAGCGATTCTCTTATTTTGATGCTGAGATCTCTCATCTTGAGATGAAGCACTTAAACCACTTGGAAGATGTGTTACTTTAACTGCAGTTTCTACTTTATTAACATTTTGTCCGCCTTTACCGGAAGCGCGCTTGGTTTCAAATTTTAAATCTGCTTCAGAAAAAAAGGTTTCGCATTCCGGTAAAGAAAAAACAGAAACTCCAACGAACCAATTTTTACGTTTATGAAGTTTTCTAAAAGTGCTCTTTCCAATCCAAAGCACAACTCCTTCCCATTCTTTGCAGAAGCCCAGATCGGAACATGAAAGTACAACAGACTGAAAACAGTTTTCTTCCTCTGCCTTTACCTGATCAACAACTTCCAGATCAATGTTTCTCTTTTTTGCAGCTTGAACTATATCCTGGAATAATTTACCTACCACCCAAGCACATTCTAAAGGACCTCTTCCAGCTGTAATTTGCAAATAATATTTCATGTCCCAACTTTATAAGTAATAATGGGTTTTAATACTGCAATTATTTCAATCAGCCCAACATTCACAAGATCATTTATTACAGTTTCAATATCTTTATAAGCTTGAGGAGCTTCTTCATAAAGTAAATCTTTGTTTTCACAAATTACATAGCTACCAAATTTAGTTCTCTTAAAGGATTCTGCAGAGTAGTTTTTACTGAGCTTATGTTTACTTTCTGAGCGGCTCCATTTTCGGCCGGCCCCGTGTGCAAGAGAATAAGCGCTTAATTGTTTATCACCGATTGGATTTGCCAAATAACTAAAGCTTCCTCTAGAGCCTGGAATGACTAAGGGTCCACTGTCGGAGGGAGCTGCTCCTTTACGATGCAACCAGCATTGGCAACCATCAATAATCGCTTCAGTTAGGCTGTTATGGCATAAATCTAAAATAAGTTTGCATTCAGCTCCCAAAGAAGTTGAAAAGCGTTTAGCGATAGTTGCTCGGTTGAGCTTTGCCCATTTAGTAGCATTATTATGTTCTTCCATGTAAATTTTGGCATCTTCCGATTCATCTTCGATTCCAGCTACTCCGAATTTAGTAATATGTTTTTCCAAAATAAACTTTCCTAAGCCTCTGGAACCACTGTGGACTAGCAACATCACTTTGCTTTTATCTAAATTCAAAGAAGAAAATAAACTTTCGTTTTTAATTTCCTCTATTACTTGTAATTCAGCGAAATGATTTCCTCCACCTATTGTGCCCAAAGAGCCATCAAAAGCAGTTGGCAAAATTTCTGCATTCTCTAATTCTTCATTGATAAAGGTCTCTGTTTTCTCTTCTAAAGCTAAAAGCTTGTTACACCATTTATCTAATTTAATTTTTTTGGTGATTAAACTGGTTTGCCATAAAGATATTCCGCAGCCTATATCTCCACCCACCAAATAAGGATAAAAAGTTTTTTGGCTAACAAATGCAGCTCCGATTGGATTTCCCTTTCCAGGATGCAAGTCAGGCATTCCAATAACAAAGCGCATATTGGGAAGCTTAGAGGTTCTCTCTAATTGATGAATTGCACTTTCCTCAATCCATGTTTCATCCGATGCAATGAAACGAATATTCTCGTTACCATTAAGGTGTTTAAGCATATTAATAAAATTTAGTAATGTAAATTTGTAGCTCTTCTTTAGAGCTGATTTAAAAAAGTAATTATGACGAACAAAAACAATAACAAGTAAATTTAATTATTGTCAATTATTCAGGTGAGTAATAAATCTCCGGTATGCCAATTTCTCTATAACTTATGTTTTACACAAAGCACCCGAAGCATCTTTCTTGATTAATTTTTTCATCTGCAGCTTCATCAGGACAGAGTTTAGCTTTGCAACGTTAGTTGCTGAATCCTCAAGAAGCTTATCAAAACTAATAAATTGGTTGTTCGGAATTGAATCAAAAATGTTTTTTTCAATTTCACTCAAACTCTTTATTTCTTCAACCAAACGAGAAACCGCTTCGGTATTAGATTTTTCTGTCTCAACATTAAGTTTGGTATTTTTACTCGGAGCCTTTGCGGGAGTCTTTCTCGAAGAATCCACTGAATCAAAACGACTATCCAATAAATTCAAATCAAGTTGTTGAATATTCTTAATTTCATTAAAGCAGTTCAACTCTTCGATTAAATCACTGGTAGAAGTAATTAGCTTAGCCGAACCTTTCCTAATCCACTTTAGGATTCCCTCGTTGTAAGGTCCCGGTAAACCGGCCAAGCCAAAGACTGGAAGCTTCAACTCAATGGCTCTTTCAGCAGTAATCAAGGCTCCACTTTTTGCGCCAGCTTCCCCGACCAGCACAACTTTACTCAGGGCCGCAATTATTCGGTTTCTGGCGGGGAAATAACCTCTTTCTGGAACTGTGCCTGGCGGATACTCGCTCAAAATGCAGCCCTTCATTAACAATTTTTCGTAAATCTCTCTACTGGAAAGAGGGACTATCAAATCAACTCCGTTGGCCAAAACAGCAATGTTTTTTGAGCTGCTTTCCAAATTACTCTCTTGAATTTGCTCTAAAGAACCTCTATGAGCCCAAGTGTCTATCCCTCGCGCCATACCGCTCACGATTGTAAAGCCCAAAGAAGCCAACTGATAGGCAATCTCGAAGATTTTTTTACTTCCATACTCCGATGGTTCACGCGTTCCAACGATGGCAACAGAACGCTCCAAAGATTCAGGGTTGAAACGACCTTTGTAATAAACCACCAGTGGAGGAGCTTCAAGATTAAGAAGCGCGGCTGGATAATCAGAATCGTAGATTGAAAAGGCTTTTACATTTTTTTTGTTTAAACCCTCTAGGATTTCTTGCGGATTGATTTGCTTGCGTTCATAAACAAAGCGCTCCAAAACATCGACTGGAACTCCATCAATTTGTAAAATCTCAGATTCACTAGCTTCCCAGGCTTCTCGAGGATTCGAAAAAAAATCGATTAGTGTCTTCATTCGCTTTCGTCCGAATCCAATTGCTTTGCTCTGAACGGCATCAAAAGCCAAAGAATACAATAAGTTTTCCGACGGATTTAAAAGATTTAAACTCGAATTCATTGAGTAACTCTCCAGAAGAACTCACTCAAAACATGTTTGGAAGAACAAAAAGCTCTTACTTTTAACTTTGCTGATTCACAAAGTTTGGTCTTTTCAAGCCATTTTGGATTATAGTCAGCCTCGTATTTTTGTAAAAAAAATGAATTCGCTGAATCAAAAAGGTTGACCAATCCATTAATCTCAAATTCTTTAGAGTATCTTTCGCCAAGCTGACTGGCTCGCTGAAAGGAAATATTTTGGCTAAGCACTTCAGAAAGCGCTTCTTGCGAAACAACCTCTTCCGAAAGCTTTACTGAATGATTTAATGAAGGAAAACTAACAATCTGGCAACGGCTTACAATCGTGGGAAGCACTTTTTCTGGGTCAGAAGCAAACAGTAAAAAGATTAAGTTGGGGTTTGGCTCTTCGATTGTCTTGAGTAAAGAGTTTGCGGCTTCTTGAGGTAAATGTTCGCTTTCCGATTTTTTTATAATTATAACTCTAAAAAAAGAAGACTTGACTTGCAGCTTTGAAAGGAGCATTTGAGTTTGCTTTACTAGAACAACGCCTTTCTTGCTTTTCTCTAAATCTGGTTCAAGCACTATTGGCAAGTCGGGATGAGTGTTTTCTTCTATCCATTTGCAATTGCTGCATTGACCGCATGGTTGATTAAAGGAAGTTTTACACTCTAAATTTTTTACACAATTTAATATTTTTGTTAAATAAAGCGCAAATTCCTCTTTAAGAGAATCATCTGAACCAACAAACAAAAAAGAATGAGGGAGTTTATTCTTCAGAAGAGCGGCTTCAAAAAAATTACAAATGTCAGGTAATTTATTTTTTAGTTCTTCAGAAAACATTTATTAAAGCTAAATTTACGTTACAAAAATTAACGACCGAGGCCCATCTTACGCTCTTGAAAAGGGACTAAGTCATGCATTTTGTTAAAAGTTTTTTCTAAGAGGTCAAGTATTTGGCCTTCGCTTATTGAAGCTGAAGACTCAGCTGTTTTAGTCGTTGACTTTTCGGATTTGTCTGATGATTTGCTGGCATTTATAAAAGCAACAACAATATTGGTTGCAAGCTCAAGTTTCTTCTGTGAATCAGCAATTTTATCGTTGGACATAATAAATAAAAAAAAGCTAAAGGGAAATTATGAGACAATCCTAACATCAAAATCAAAAAGAATTCTGTCATGCATAATGAATTCATGAGCGACCAAACAAGTAATTTTTTAAATATAGATAATGATCCTTCTGCGAACGGCACGGAAGAGATATTGAGTGAATTGAGCGAAACCCAGTCAGCCGCACCAAAACGAATGTCTTGGTATCCGGGCCACATAAAAGCAGCTAAAGATGAACTTAAAAGCAAATGGCTGCCTCTAGTTGACGTAATAGTAGAACTCGTTGATGGAAGAATTCCTCTTTCGGGGAAAACAGAAGAACTGGCTTCCATGACCTCAAAGCCAATAATTCAAATTTATACAAAAAAAGATCTAGCTGATACAAAGGCTTATTTAAAGCTTTTTTCTAGTGCAAAAGATTATTTACTCATTGACGGAAGAAAACCCCACGAATGGAAAAAATTTTTTAACGCTTTAGTCAAAGAAAAAACCCTTGAGATAGCCGAAAAGCTAAAACAAAGTGGACGTAAAAGAAATATAAGAGTTGGAGTGTGTGGACTGCCTAATGTTGGAAAATCGACTTTTTTTAATTCACTTTTGCCCGGAAAAAATAAAGCTAAAACTAGCAATAATCCAGGTACTACACGCCAAAATTACTGGATTCGTTCTCAGGACTTTGACCTCCTCGACAGCCCCGGAATTATAGGACAATCGGTAGAAATGGAAAGGGCTTACAAACTTGCTCTCTGTAATCTCTTGCCACAAAAACTCTTCGAAACCGACCTTTTACTTGAGAGACTAGTTGAGTTGTTTGAAGAAAATGGTTATGCAACCGCAAAAAGAGCAGTTGAGGAAAAAATCTCAAACTGCTCTTCCGAAGAAATAATTAAAAGGTTTCAAGACGGAAATTTTGGAAAGATTTGTTTAGATAAAATTTAAAAAGCAGAATATTTAGCTCAAAGCCTTAAGTTGAAAACCCAGTGATGTTTTTTTACTTAGTTAGCGGCTTTATTGTCAGCTTCTGCAGATGAATTTATAGCTTCTGCTTTTGTTGCTGACTCAAGATTTGTAACTGAATCAATAGACATCATTTTTTCGGCGCTTTGCAATTTGTTGCCAGTTTGTGAATGTCTTGATTGAACAGAGAGGCTGTTCTTTTGAGTTGGAAGGGCCTGCTTTCTGTTTTGTTGTGCTGCTTGAGGGTTAATTAAAGTCTCTAACTGCTGAACACCTGCAGGAAGCTGAAACTTTCTATCGTTAGGAGTTTGCTTAGACTCAGCTTGAAGATAATGACTGTAAACAACGCTAATTGTGTAAGCAGCAACCAAAACACTAAAACCGATTGTTGCTACCAAAAACCAATTCATTAAGAAAATAATTTGCGGAGTTAGGTTTACTTTTAGTTGAGAAGAGCAGACTCCCAGAGCAATAATCAGTAAAGAAGAATAAATTAAGACTGCTGCAAGTTGAGTATAAATTAACTTTTGCTTCCAGGAATTGGCTTCTTCGTTGTCAGCCAACATTTGTAAATAGTCTTCTGAGGTCATAGGCTCTGTTTTTAGCTTGATTAGACGATCGCTAATTTCTTTCTTCTTGTAGGGATCGAGTAAATCGTTGGAAATAACATAATAAATAAGATTATCGATTACGTTTTGAATTGGAAGATGAGCCAAAAGCTGTACATGGTGCTTTCTCGCAAGGCTTGTCATTATGGAAATCAACTTGGATTTAGTTGGAATTTCTCCGAAAGACAGGAAATTTTTGATTAAAACTTCTAAAGCTTCTTTCGAAGCCGGAACCACTTGCTTTTCGATCATATTCAGCTCTGATCTTTTATTAACGAGCATGAATACCAAAAACGAAAAAACCGAAAGAACACTAGCTAAAATTACAGACCAAGCATCTAAAGGCATATTTTTTATGGTTGAAAACTAATTAATCTTAATTAAATCTTTAAAGCTAAGTAGTGTCAAGGTAAAGCTAACTTATTTTCTTCACCACTTGAAGCTCTAGAGTCAATATGTTTTAATTTAAAGGTAATAATAATTATTCGTTCAGCAAAGTATAAACAGCTTACCGATAAAAATGAGTGAATTAAACAACATGGAAGAACAAACAGGATCAACCATTCAAGAAGCATCTAAGACACTTTCTATTCCAGAAAACACTTTAAGAAAATACCTAACATATTTTGATATAGCTGTTGAAAAGCAAGGAAGAAAAACTTTATTAACTAATAATTCTATGAACTGCCTCTCCGAGATAGTCCAATTAAAGGGTAATGGCTGGTCTTTAAAAGAAATTAAAAACTTTCGTGATAAGCAAGGCACAAATAGTGAGGCAAAAGAAAAACTAGAGAATAAAGAGATTGTTTCTGTTGAAGAACAAACTGAAGAACCAATTATTGCTGAAGAAATTAATGAAGCATCTTTTGAAAACAATGATCAAGTTTCAATTAATGAAGTTGAAGATAAAAACATTCTTGTTCAAACAATTGAACATCCAAGAGTAATTCCTTCATTATTAGAAGAAAATCTTGAAGTCGATACCCAGTCTGAGCCTTCAATACTGTCTTTTGCGAGAGAAAGGGGCGAAGAAAAACATGACAAAAACGAAATAAATGCCAATAATCTTAATGAAGAGCTTGAAATCCAAATAGACGAAAATGAAGATGTAAACTCTAAAATCAAACTTCTTGCTTCTAAAGTTAGATTGCCTTTAACCAAAGATTTGGTTAATAAAGAAATTGCTGTACAAGCAAAAAGAGCTTCCAGACTGTATAGATTTTTGAGTTCTAGGAATGCACCAAGAGACTCAGCTGAAATAAAGGCTGATTTGGACAGAAGAGTTGTTTTCTTAAACGGTTTAAGATATTTAAGAGATAATTGGTTAGAAAGAAAAAGCGCAGATCCTCATGAAGATAAACTAGCTAAAGTTTAAGTTTAAAAAGAAATGAGACTTTAAAAAAATTGCTTAAAAGCCTCATCTGGTACAGTGAAGTTAGCTCGACTAGTGATTTAGCCAAAAAATTGCCAGAGTTTACTTGCGTCTTAGCAGATTCGCAGAGCCAAGGAAGGGGACGTCAAGGGCGTAAATGGAAAACTTTTAAAGACAGCTTAATGTTTTCTTTCAAAATCCCGATTCAAAAGGCATTTCCACTTGGATTTTTATCTATCATCGTTGGAACCACTCTTCATAAAGCCGTTTTAGAAAACAGCAAAAAAAAGTTTTTTCTCAAGTGGCCAAATGATATTCATGATGAAAAAGGCAAAAAAGTTGCTGGTATCTTGATTGAAACAGCTGGAGGGTTTTGCATAGTTGGTATTGGTTTAAATTGCGGGGCAGTTCAATCCGATGATTTTGCTTTTCTAGAAAGCCAAACAGACCGCCTTTGGATTTTAAAGAGATTTTTTTTACTACTAAACCAAGAACTGCAAAAACTCCAAAAAGATGTCCTGGACTATTGGTACCAACACTCGTTTTATGTGCCAGGAAGAGAAATTGAAATAATCCAAGAAAACAGCCCATCCGAAAAAGGGAAAATCAAAGAGCTTGCTTTAGACGGGTCTTTGATTGTTTTAAATAACGAAAAAAAAGAAATAAAAATTACAAGTGCTGATGCGATTGTGCTTAAAGTCGCTTACTAGTGAACTCACCTAAGGCAAAAATTCGAACCAGTTATTAAATTAGCCTTTCAGAGCTTTTATCCCTATCTTCTAATATCAAAATATTTATATCTCATCTCAATTAGCTTTTTCATCTTGCGGACAAGCGGGCTAATTGGCAGATGAAGTGTAAGTGGGTTTATAATCATTCCGCTTCCAAGCCAAGGACCCAAAGAGACTAACAAACCATCGAGTTTGATTTTCTTTGTTTTGAGTTCTTTGTTTTCAATGATGGCGACTAGATGTTTTGCAACAATTCTGCCTTGTTTGTATGCAGCTTGTCCGTTTTGGGCAAATGGTTGTTGTGTTTCTGGATCGATGATTAGTGCATTGTCTCCAATGGCAAAAGTTTCTTGGCGACCTTTTACTTTATAAAATTCATCAACCTCAACTCTAAAGCCTCTTCCAAGAGGAAATTTAGCTTCTTGCCCATTTTCATCGATAAAGGGTTGTTCTAATAATTTATTGGCCCTGATTCCGCCTGTCCAGAGAATTGTTTTAGCATTTATAACTTTTCCATCTGATAACTGAATTTGGTTAGGATGAACCTCTTTAATGGCAGACTTTAAAAGCAGATGAAGCTCTTCTTTTTTGCTAAAGAACTCAGTGATGGTTTCACTTACTTCTTTGTCTAATACCATTAAGAGCCTATCCATGGCTTCAACTAAATAAAGCTGAATATCATTTTTGTTAATTCCAATTTCTTTGGCAAGTTTTGGAAGTTCGTAGAGTAATTCTCCGGCTACCTCTACTCCCGTCAAACCGCCACCACCAACGACTACAGAAAGATTTTGCTTATACTCGTCTGATGCTGGATCCAAAGTTTTAGCAGTTTGGAAGCAGTTTTTGATATGCAAGAGGAATTTGTCCACATCCTTCGTGCAGTGGAAAGTGAGCGAGTTTTCTTCCAATCCAGGAATGTTAAAAAAGTTTGTATTTGTTCCAATTGCTAAAACTAAATAATCAAACTCAACAGGAGAGCAATCTTTAAGTTCTACTTGTTTTTTTTGATAGTTGATTTTTGTAATTTCGCTCTTTATAAAATCGATTGATTTGTTTTTAATTAGAGTTTTTATAGGAATAGTGGTTTTTAAAGAATTGTCCGAAAGAATATGTGGAAGCTCCGGAAGAAGTTCATGGAAATCATTTTTGTCTATTAATGTGCAGTTGAATCCTTGAGAGTTAAGTTCCAGCGCTGCTTGAAGACCAGAATAGCCTGCACCAAGAATTACAATTTTTTTCTTCATTTTGAGCTAAGACCTTTAATAAAACAAAAATAAGTATTGATGAAAATTATAAGCTATTTAAAAGTTGGTAAATAGCTGAAAAGATAGTAATTAAGACCAATAAATAATAGCGGTTTTCCGATGAAATGCCGAAAAAATTTTTGACTAAAAATAAGTCGTTCTAAAAGTTATTGAGAATATTAGCTTTCCTCTATATAATGCACTTATTCGTCGGTTGAGAATATTAATCGGCTTGCTGAAGTAGATAGTAATTTAAATGAGCCAAATAAAAAATATTTATGTTTTAGCAAAGCAGGTTCCAGACCAGTCTGCCAAAGCTGGAATTAATGCAGACGGAACAATTGACAGAGCAAAAGCCAAAAGGATGATGAACCCTTTTGATAAATTCGCTCTTCAAGCGGCACTTGAAACCAAGAAACGTTATGGTGGAAGAATTAAGATTATTTCTATGGGCCCACCAGCAGCCGAAGAAATTCTTCTGGAAGCACTGGAACACGGAGCCGACGATTGTTGTTTATTAAGTGACAGACGCTTAGCCGCTTCAGATACTCTTGCAACTTCTTATGCAATTTACAAAGTTGTTAAATATCTTGAGCCCGCTGATTTGATTTTTTGTGGACTGCAAACTACAGATGGTGACACAGCCCAAGTTGGCCCATCATTAGCCGAAAGACTTGGCATTCCACAAGTTACTTATTGCGAAGATTTTAAAGTAGAAAACGGAGCACTGTTAGCCCGAAGAGTTATAGAAGGCGGCTATCAGTGGGTAAGATCGCAGTTGCCAACTTTGGTTACAGTTGCAAATTCTTATCATCATTTAGAGTACAAGACCATTAGAGGAGCTAAGTTGGCTCAGTCACTTTTAAGAAGTGAAGAAGAAAAAAGAAAATTAATAAAAGTTATTACCCTCGATGATATTGGAGCTGACCCAGTTTTATGTGGCCTAAAGGGTTCACCGACCATCGTTGCTAAAACTGATAAAGTCTCGGAAATTGGTGGAAGTTGCCACATTATTCAAGGACATTCATCAGAAGAAATGGTTAAAGAGTTGATTGGAAACACAAATATTAAGGAGTTTGTAAAAGTATGAGCGAAACACCAAAAAACAGGACTGATGAAAATAAAGTTCCAATGAAGGAAATCATTACTCCAAGTAATAAAGAAGTTATTGTTATCGCTGAACAAGTTGATGGTGAGATTCAAGTTGTTACTTTAGAGTTGCTTGGTGCTGGAAGAAGGCTTGCAGATAAGCTTGTAGGACAACTCTCTTGTTTCCTTTTGGGCCATAATTTTTCAGATCAACCCCAAAAATTAATTGCTCACGGGGCAGATAAAGTTTATGTAGCTGATCACCCTGATTTGAAGGACTATACAACTCTTCCTTACAAAAAAGTAATTACTGACTGGGTACTTAAATTCGAGCTTCCTCCACACATCATGCTTATGGGCTCAAGTACAACCGGAAGAGATTTGGCTCCGCGCTTGGCTTCCTTCTTTTTAACTGGTTTAACAGCGGATTGTACCGAATTGGATATTGGCCCTTACGAGCATGTTAACAAGTTGGATCCAGATAAAATTGGTTTGTATCCGGGCTGTTTGTATGCGATTAGACCAAGCTTCGGCGAAAGTTTAAAGGCAAGAATTTTAGGCCCTTGGAAGAACCCACAGATGGCAACCGCTCGTCCTGGTGTGATGATTCCTTTGGAGTATGACGGAAACCGTAAAGGAGAGATTATAAATGTCCCAGTCAATATTACTGATGAAGATCGCAAAGTTCAAATCGTAGAGATAGTCCGTGAAATAAGCGAAAAAGTTAAGCTTTCTGATGCTGATGTTGTTGTTGCTGGAGGCTATGGATTAGGCAACACTGAAGGTTTTGAACTTATGAAGCGATTAGCTGATTGTTTTGAAAATTCAGCAGTTGGTGCTTCCCGAAAGGCTGTTGACTTGGGGTGGATTCCATATCAGCATCAGGTTGGACAAACCGGAAAGACAGTCCGCTCAAAAATCTATTTTGCTTGCGGAATTTCTGGTGCCATTCAACACCGCGTTGGAATGGATAAGTCCGCCTTAATTGTTGCCATCAACAAAGATCCGGATGCACCAATTTTTAAGTTTGCAAATTACGGTATTGTTGGTGATTTGTACCAAGTGGTGCCAGAAATCATTAAAGCTGTAAAAACACAAAATTTACTTTCCCTTAAATCGGAGGCTCTATCCCTTGTCTGAATATAAGTCTGAACATAAATCTGATCGCATAGAGTATGACGTACTTTTAGTTGGTGGAAGTCCATCCAACCTTGCGCTTGCCCACCATCTGGTTGATTTGGCTTCCAAAAGTGGCAAAAAATTTTCAATGGCCATTTTGGAAAAAAGCAAAGAATTCGGTGGACATATCATCAGTGGCGCCGTCTCTAACCCTCATGTTATTAAGCGTTTATTCCCCAACTATAAATCCGAAGGCTTCCCTATCGAGGGTGTCTGCGATGAGAGCCACTTAAGTTTGCTTGGTAATAAAGAAAAATGGGACATTCCGTCTTTGCTAACTCCCCCTGGGATGAAGAAAGAAGGCTATTTAATTCTTACGCTCAGTAAAGTTGTTTACTGGATGGCATCAACTTTGCGAGACAAAGTAAAGAATTTGCCCGGAATCGAAGTGGATTTTTTTACCGGCTTTGCTGCTCATCAAATTTTATTCGAGGGTAATAAAGTTGCTGGTGTTACGGTCGTAGAGCAGGCTGGTAAAAATCCTCCTGACGAAAATGTTTATGCAAAAGTTACCTGCTTTGGAGACAAAGGTTTTATTTCTCGTGATTTGATCGAGAAATTCAAGCTCAGAGAGAATCCACAGATTTGGTCTGTCGGTGTAAAAGAAGTTTGGGAGCTTGATCACAGTAAAGATTTTTCGGGTAAAGTTTGGCATACACTGGGCTCGCCCTTAATGGATGGCACTTTTGGTGGTGGTTTTATTTATGGAATGAAGGATCATCAGCTTACGATTGGGCTTGTAATCTCTTTGGATAGCCAAAACCCAAATATTAATCCACAGCAACGTTTGCAGGATCTTAAAAAGCACCCTTGGATTCAATCCATGATTGAAGGTGGAAAGCTTATGCATTATGGTGCAGCCGTTCTTCCAGAGGGCGGATACTACAGCCTACCCAAAAAGTTTGCTGTTGATGGAGCCATTTTGCTGGGAGATGCTCTCGGTGTTTTGGATATTAATTCTTTGGCTGGCATTGATAAATCCATGGAGTGTGGTATTCAGGCTGCCGAGGTGATTCATAATAATTTAGATAAAAAATCTTTCAATGAGTCTTCTCTGGCTCCTTATCAAGAAGCCATTATGAAGTCACACGTTGGTAAGTCGCTATATAACGGCCGTTACTTTAGACATGCTTTTCAGGAGAATCCTGCTCTGCTCGGAGACTTTTTACCTCTTGTTCTTGAAGGAGTTGATGAGGGAGTTACTCTCGCTGGCTTTTTAAGTGTTGCTGCCAAATACCCTCTAAAAGCCCCTGTTGACGCCTTTAGGATGGCTGTTTGTTTGAGCGGTTTAGTTGATTTGGGCCCCGTAAAGTATAAATCCGACTATGAGCATATCGTCCCAGACTTTAAACCCAAACATGTTGTAAAAACCAATGGTCATGTTAAAAGTACTATTTACTCTCGCGAGGATGCTGTTTTCTTTGCTCATACTAAATATCACGAAGGCAATAAGCACATTGATGAATTCAGCGCTGAAACTTGTAAAGTGTGCATTAAAAAGTATGATTCTTTGGGGAAAGATACTCCTTGCGTTTCAGACTGCACGGCAGAGGTCCACCGTATTGATGTTCTTAAAGACATTAGAGTCCATGGTATGTCTTTGGAAAACTGTGTCCAGTGCCGCACCTGCGAGATTGTTTGCCCTGAAGTTAACTTGAGAGTTAAGCCCACGGCTCAAGCCTCCGGACCTGATTTTATGGGATTGTAGATTGGTTGGGGAAGTTTTATATAGACTTACTGAATAATTTCCAATTTGTGCAAAACAATTCTTAACCCGTTAAGATCAATTTATATGTTTGTTTAGCAGTTTAATGACTCAAATCAGTGAACTAATCACCGAGTTTCTTTCAACCATCGAAGCGGAAAGCTCTGTGAATACCCTTAAAGCTTATAAAAGTGATTTGAATTATTTAAAGATTAATTTCGATAAACTCTCGGAAATTACAGAGGAAAAGCTAAAGGACATAAGAGTTAAACTTATAGAAAATTATTCTGAAAAAACAATCGCAAGGCGTTGGAGTGCTTGGAGAGAGTTTTTTCGTTTTTGCCAGTTACGTGGTGAAATTAAAAATAATCCTATTTTTTCTGTACACGTTGATCCCAGTAACCGATTAAGAGTTTTAAACCAAGATTTAAATCAAGAATCTTTAGAAGCCATTTGTAATGCTTCATCTCGATTCAGAGACCGTGCCCTTTTGTGGTTTATGTATTCGACCGGCGCCAGACCTAGCGAGTTATTTGCTTATGGTTATTTTAAATACTTAAATATGGCGGCAAGAGAGTTTTATATTGATGGTCGCACTACTTTTTTATCTCAGCAGGCTTTCAGTAGTCTAGAAGAGTACTTTAAAGAGCGCGAGACAATAGTGGGAAGCAAAGCACCAGGGCTTAACGACCCAATTTTTATAAATGATAAGGGAGAACCCTTAAAAGAAATGTTTGTTTATACTCTTTTCACTCAAACAGCAAAGATGTTAGGTTTTAACCTAAATGTTGGAGCCCTTAGAGATTCCCTAATGATGCGTTTATACAAGTCTGGGGCAAGCCCAGAGGAGTTAAAATATGTTTTAGGGTTTAAATCAGTTAAGTCGATCGAACCATTATTGAGGCTTGAGCTTAAATGAGTAAATTAAATAATTTGATTTGCCGATTGTTTTTGTTTGTAACCTTTTTAGGTTTCGTTTTTATTTTTTCCATTCCACCATCAGAGGCTTCGGCACCGGTTTATCCAAAGAATAGTTTCGTGGGCATGCTTTATAGCGCTGGCCCCAAGGATGCTCTTGGAATTTATGATGTTGCGAACGCTAGCGGAGCAATCAATGTAGCAACTCCTCAGGACAAGGAAAAAGCTTTCTCAGTAATTCAAAAAGCCTTTGATGATTACATGAAAGCTCATCCAGGAGCTTCAGCTGGACCCGAACTCTATCGTGCGGTTGAAGTGGCTCTTGGCAGGCAACGTTTGCTTACTTATAATGTAGCTCTCCCTAAAGAATTACCAGCAACTGTAAAAAAAGAAACAAAATCAACTCAGGATCTTGTAACTGCTCCAAGAGTTCAAACTCCAGCTACTTTTAATGATAAATTTTTTGCAAAATTAAATAACGTACCTTTAGATACCTACAGAATTTATGGAATTTTAGAAAAAAGTGGTTTTTTAAGTGACAAAGCTCATAAAGAGCGTAAAGCTGTTGTTAAATTGATTTCTGAAGTTGTAAAACCTGAACAATTAAAGCTTCAGGAAAAGGTTAGTGGCCCACTTATTCAAGAGATTATGAATAAGCTTTCTTCTCAGGGTTATTTGAATAAGCCTTAAATTTATTTTTTTAATCACCGTAAATCAATACACCGAATTGATCAATTTCCTTTTTAAGCTTTGAATTAGTTAAGCTTTCGTAGTGATGAACATCAAACAAAAAGGGCATTGCGCTTTCCTGTTCCAGTTTTAAATGCACCGCTGACACTATATCAAAATTGATGTTCTTTCCATATAAAGCCAAATCAACATCTGAGCCATTTTTGAAGTCTCCTCTCGCTCTAGAGCCATAAACTAGCACTTTATTAATTTCTGGAAATTGCTTGAAGACTTGGTGCATATACTCCATGTCTTCTTTTTTTAATCCAAATTTATTTGTTTTACTCAATGAATTTCTTTCTTTATTTTATGGAAAAAGTCCTCTAGTACAGGGAAATATTGATTTTTAATTTTTGCTTCACTTTCTTGAGCTAATAACTTATCGTAAACATGTGCCAGTGAGTTTCTGTTATCCAAAGCCTCTAGCCAAATATATCCGTCGGAATCGCTTAATATATTGCTTTTTACTGCTGTTTGAATAATTCTGCGAGGAGAAGATATAACTTCAGGACCTGAGAAACCTTCTCTTTCAAGTAAATCCTTTAATAATTTCCATCCCAATTCAAAGGATAACTGAAACAACTGTATTGTACCGGCCAATTCCAAAAGAGATAACTCATCTTTATTGAGAGCTTGTCTAAGTTCATTTAAAGCATTTTCAAAGTTTCCAAATCTTTGTTTCCAGCGGTCTGACAATTTTTTGTTTAATTGATTAGAAAAAATAATTAAATCTATTGTAGCTTTTACTTTTTAGAATGATGTTGGGTTCTATGAATAAAGCTCTAGAAGTTTTTTCTTTTGCAGATTAAACTCAAGCTATGGAAAATTTATTTTGGATTTTGCTCACGCTTTGGTTTTTATTTTCTGTCTTCTTAGTCTGGTTGGTTGGTTTCACCGAATTTAGTTATTTTGGAAATCGCGGAATTAAATTTCTCTATAACCTCTTTTCGCCGATTTACAACCTAAAGTGGCTGGGCAAGAAATACAATTCACCAAAAATCAAGGAAGAACTTTTTCTCAGGCCGCTAGAAAAGCACCTGGCACAAATAGAAAATCTAAAGGCTTTGGATTT
>JANRMG010000109.1:0-6531 GCA_033761855.1 Candidatus Caenarcanales bacterium | reverse complement strand
TTTTGTCTTTCCTTTGATTTTTTTCTCCTTTTTTCAGAGTTTCCTAAAACAACTGCTCTTGCTTGCGAGAACTTTATGTTGGCTATTTCAGCACAAGGGTTTGACAGTTGCCCAATGGAAGGCTTTGATGAGCATAAAGTCAAAAAGATTCTCGATTTAAAGGGCTCTTCCCACATTGCTATGGTCATTGCCGTAGGCAAAGCAGATTCCAAAGGAATATATGGCAACCGTTATCGAATTCCTCGTGAATTGACCGTCTTTGAAGTTTAAGTTGCTGCGAACGTTAAACGGAGAATTAGAAACCAACAACTATAAAATAGAATTTTTGCGAAAGGTATTATTTTTTGATACTTTGTGCAAAAATTGACTTTTATGATTCATGATGATCAAATTAAACACATTGAAGATTGGACAGAAAAACTGCTTTCAATAGGGAAATCCAGCTTTTCTCTTGCAGAATTGAAAGAAGCTCTTCCCCAGAAAACTCATTCAGCAATCAAACTGGCTCTTCTTAGATTATCAAAGAAAAAAAAGATTTTATCCATTCATAAAGGTTATTACTTAATAACAAATCCCCAGCAGGCCTCACAGGGACGGATTCAACCATCGTTATTTGTTGACAACCTTATGAAGTATTTGAACAGGGACTATTATGTAGGAATGCTGAATGCTGCTGCTTTCCATGGATCTTCTCATCAGCAGCCACAAGAGTTTTATATTTTCACGACTTTCCCTGTCTTGAGACCAACCGCTAAAAATGGCTTTAAAATAAATTACATAAGCAGAAAGAGCATTCCTTTCGGTTTGCTTGAAAACAAAAAAACAGAAACTGGTTACCTAAAAATCTCTAAGCCTATACAAACAGCCATAGACTTAATTCAGTTTGAGACAAGAATTGGGGGTTTGAATAGAGCTTCTACGGTAATTAATGAATTAGCGGAGACCATTAAACCTATTGATGTGAGTTCATCTTTGCTGGATTCTTCTCCTGTAACTGCTTTGCAACGTCTTGGATATATTTTAGAAAAAGAATTAGAATTCAAAGGACTTGCCGATGAGATTTACAAGCTATTGGTTGAAAATAACAAAACCCTATTTCGCATCCCATTGAAAGCTTCAAAAGCTATAAAAGGTTTTCATTCTGATGAACGATGGAAAGTAATTGTGAACACAAAGATTGAGGTTGATGAATGATTCCCCAAGCTTACATCACAGAGTGGTCTAATTTTGTACCATGGAAAACTAACGAGCAAATAGAACAAGACTTAGTTATTTGCAGATCACTCGTGGAAATATTTTCTGATGAGTTTCTTTCTTCCCGGTTGGCTTTTAGGGGTGGAACTGCTTTACACAAGTTGTATTTGAAGCCACAACCAAGATATTCAGAAGATATTGATTTAGTGCAAATCTCGGCCGAACCCTTTGGCTCAATCATTGACAAGTTAAGAGAAAAGCTTGCATTTTTAGGTGAGCCTCAAAGAAAGCTGAAGGAGAATAATAGTACTTTGATTTACCGCTTTGAATCAGAGTTTGCACCAATACAAAGGTTGAAATTGAAAGTAGAAACAAATTGCAGAGAACACTTTTCGGTTTTAGGTTATGAAGAATTTCCCTTTGAAGTTAAATCAAATTGGTTCACTGGATCATGCAAAATCACTACTTATAAGCTAGAAGAACTATTGGGAACAAAGCTCAGAGCCTTATACCAAAGAAACAAGGGGAGAGATTTGTATGATATGTATAAAGCCTTGATCAAAGTTCCAAACTTGAATATTAATGAAGTAATTGATTGCTATCAAAAGTATATGAGCTTCGTTGTGGAGCATACACCAAGCCAAAAGGAATTTTTAATGAATATGGAATCTAAAATGCAAGACTCTGAGTTCATTGGTGATACAAAAGCGATAATCAGGACAGATGAGAGATAACCCTCTTGAAGCTTATGAATTGGTAAGAACTTGCGTTTTGGAGAAACTTTAATACTTTAGTATTGTTGAGAAATTAGAAATAGAATCTTGTGAAATCACTGTTTGTTTGCTTCTTAAGAGAAAACAGTGTTTTTATTAAAAGAGATTAAATCAATAAAGTCTTTTAAAGCTCTTGTGTGTAATTTTGGTGTAATCGTGCAGAGAATTAGCTGGAACTATCGAGAATCAGAGTGAACTCAAAAGAAAACCACCCTCCACTAAATGAGGCTTAAATAGAACTAAATGGAAGAACAGGGGATCAGATCGATTACTAGAAGGGAGGACTGAAAATCCTCGTGTCGCCAGTTCGATTCTGGCTCTTGGCACCACTTTATTTGCCCTTCCAGTGGGCGATTTCACGGACTCGGTTTGTTGTGTTTTAATGTGTAAAACATAGTTGTTGTGTAATTCTTGTGCAAGCGGAGATTTCACCTTAGTTGTAAACAGCCATCCATGTTTTTTTAAATTTTGGAGTTTAATTAATATCAAAAGCATTATTATAAAAATGCAATCATTTACAACCCCCTGAAGATAAATTCTCTGCAAATTCTTAGCTTAACTTTAGGAGAACATATTTAATTTCATGCAAAGTTTTTTTAGAAATATTAAAAATTTCAGTTTGTTTCTATCATTAGCTATTTCTTTAATACTTATTAGTTTTATCTGTTCGTGCAGTAAAAAGAACAAAGAAGCCGTTGAAGTGGTTAACAATACAGTTATTCTTAGCGAAAATGATTTTTTGAAAGTTAAAAACGATGAACTGCTCAATTCAATTCAAAGCACAGGGGAATTGGAAGCTTTAAAAGAATCAAAAGTAAATAGTGAGGTAACTGGGAATATTTTAAAAATTTTGGTAGACGAGGGACAAAAAGTAAGTAAAGGACAAATTTTGGCCATCATTGATAGCAAAGACCTTCAAGATCAATTAATTCAGAGTAAAGAAGAGCAGCGAAAAGCTTTGGCTCAAAAAGAGCTTGCAAGAATTACGCTTGAGCGAAAAAAGATTGCATTCAATGAAGATTTGATTTCAAAACAAGAATTAGATACAAATGAAACTGAATTCAAGGTCAGTCAAAGGGATTTAGAAAGTGCAAATGCGCGCTTGAGCATTAGTCAAGCAAACCTTCAGCGCGCTATTGTGAAGTCACCCATCAATGGCACCATAAGCCTAAAATCTATAAGTACCGGTGAGCTGGCTCAGATAGGTAAAGAACTCTTTGGAATAGTCCAGACTAATCCCCTCAAAATCAAACTGGCTGTTCCCAACCAGTACGCAACAGAAGTCAAAATTGGACAAAAAATCTTAGCTAGCCTATCAGCTATTCCAGAGCAAAAATTCGAGGGAAAAATCTCCCGAATCAATCCTGTAGCTGATCAAGCAACTGGAACAATTGAAGTGTCAGCTGAAATAGATAACAGTGCAGAGAAGTTGAAAATCGGACTGCTTGCAAATTGTCAAATTCTTTTGAGTAATCCTCGTTTTGCTATTGTTTTGCCAAGAGAAGCCTTAATCAAAGATGGACAAAACAGCTTTGTTTACCTTTTAGCAGAAGATCAAGAAACTCTAATCCGCAAAGAATTAACAGTTAAACCCATCGATAAAGATAATACAAAACTTGAAGTCATCAACGGTCTCGCAGAAGGTCAAACTATAGTTGCTATACCGCTGGAAAGAAATGAAGAGAGACTCAAACTCAAAATTACAAAATAATGTTAATTACTGAAATTTCTGTTAAACGCCCTGTCTTCGCAGTCATGATGATGCTGGCTTTGGTTGTAATCGGAGGACTATCTTACTTTAAGCTTGGAATAGAAGACTTGCCGAATGTGGAATTTCCAATTGCTTTTGTAAATGTAGTTTATCCGGGAGCCTCACCAGAGGTTATTGAAAAGGAAATTGTAAAGAAGATTGAAGAAGCCATTAATCCAATTCAAGGTGTTAAGAGAATCACTTCTACTACTTATGAAGGCCTCACCAATATTATTGTTGAGTTTAACTTAAACCGAGACAAAGATATAGCCTTACAAGATGTAAGAGATGCTGTTGCAACAGTGAGAGGAGAGCTTCCCAAAGATATTGATGAACCAACAGTAAGCAATTTTGATCCGACTTCTGTGCCAATTATTTCAGCCGTTTTATATTCAAACAAACTAAATCTCGCAGAACTCTCGGTAATGGCAAAAGAAAGCATTAAGAAAAAAATTGAGAGTTCATATGGGGTCGGAAAAGTAAGCATTCTAGGTAATCAAGAACGTGAGATTAGAGTTGAAATCAATCCCTCACAGATGAGAGAGAAACGAATTGGTGTTGAACAAATACTTGATTCCATTAATTTGGCAAATAAAGAAATACCAGCTGGCGGATTAGAGTCAAATAATATTTCTCAACAAATTCGTGTCAAAGGAAAAATACAAAACCCCCAAGATTTCAATCAAGTTGTTGTAAGTAATAGGGACTCAATTCCAATCAAATTAGAAAGTATTGCTCAAATTTACGACACGACTCAAGAAGCCAAAACAAAAGCTTTCCTCGATCAAAAACCAATAGTTTCTTTTGATGTTACAAAGATTAGAGGTTCTAATACTGTAAAAGTAGCGGAAGAGATCAACAAAAAAATCATTGAAATAAACAAAACTCTTCCTAAAGGTACAAAACTAAAAGTTATTAAGGACAATTCCTTGGACATTAAAGAGTCAGTCAAAGAGCTCACTAACGCAATGCTTTTAGGGATACTGCTCACGATATTAATAGTATTTTTATTCTTAAATAGTTGGCGAAGTACCGTAATCACTGGCTTAACTCTTCCCATTTCGCTAATAGCAACCTTTGGTGTTATGGCGGCGTTTAATTTCACTCTTAATACTCTAAGTTTAATAGCTCTCAGCCTTTCAGTTGGACTCGTAATTGATGATGCCATTGTGGTAAGAGAAAACATCGTTAGACATTTAGATATGGGTAAAGACCATATCCAAGCCTCTCTGGAAGGCACCAAAGAAATTGGGCTGGCTGTTATGGCAACCACTTTTACTATAGTAGCCGTCTTTCTTCCCGTTGCTTTTATGGGAGGAATCACTGGCAAATTCTTTTATGAGTTTGGAATTACTGTATCGACTGCGGTTTTAGTCTCTTTGTTTGTCTCTTTTACTCTAGACCCCATGCTTTCTAGTATTTGGAAAGACCCAAAACATTCAGAGGGTGAACACAGCGGGAAAAATATATTGACTCGCAGTCTGGATTCTTTTAATAACCAATTTGATAATTTAGCGAAATTTTATAAAAAAATAATTCTTTGGTGCTTAAATCATAGGTTGATAATTTGCCTTGGAACATTGGCTATTTTTATTGGTAGCTGTCTCTTAGTTCCATATATAGGCTCATCTTTCACTCCTGAAGTCGATAAGGGGCAGGTGGGAATAGCGTTAAAAGCACCAACAAATATGACGCTTGAATATACCACCAGAAAAGCAGAGCAAGTAGTAAATTTTTTAAAAAAGGAATTGCCAGAATATAAATTTGCTTACCTTACCGTTGGTGGGGGGTTCACAGGAGAAGTTAATAAGGCAAATATATTCTTGCAACTTTCTGAAAAGACTAAAAGAAAGAAAAACCAGGCTGAAATAATGAGTGAGCTAAGAAAAAAACTTGCTGCCTTCGGAGGAATTAAAGCAACCGTAAGCGCTGAGGGGCAGGCTGGTCCAGGAGGCAGTCCAATTTTAATTAGCGTACAAGGTGAAAACCAAAAAATATTAGAAAAATTAGCAACACAGGTAATAGAAAAAGCCAAAACTGTTCCAGGAGCAATTGATTTGGATAGTTCTTTGAACAAAGATCGTTTGAACTTAAACATACAAATTGATAGACAAAAGGCAGCTGATCTCGGTCTTGACTTGTCTGGAGTGTCAAATGCTTTAAGAACTGTTTTTGCTGGACAAAGGGCTAGCTATTGGCAAAGTGAAAGCGCTGAGCAATATGAAATATTTGTTAGGCTTCCCAAAAATCTGCGTAGCTCAGAAGAAGTTTTGCGAAATATTTATTTTAGTTCTAAAAATTTAAATTCCAAAGGCATACCAGAAATGATTTCCTTGGAGCAAATAGCAACCATTTCAAATGAAACAGATACTAGCAAAATTAATCATAGAAACCTCTTCCGTGAAATTTCAATAACTGGAAATGTCGAGGGACGCTCTAACGGCGAAGTGCTCGGAGATCTACAAAAAGAGATTAATAAAATCAAGGTACCCAGAGGACATAAAATAGTTTTTGGCGGTGAAGCTGAAGATCTTCAAGAATCAGCTTTTTATGCCTTGCTGGCAGTAATTCTGGCTGTTATTTTCATATATTTGATTATGGCTTCACAGTTTAACTCCTTCATTCAGCCCTTGGCTATTATGATTACCTTACCTTTGGCTCTGATCGGAGTTTTTGTAACTTTCTTCATAACCAGAGACACTTTGAATGTAATTTCCATGATTGGGGTAATTGCGCTTCTGGGGCTTGTTACAAAAAATGGTATTTTACTTGTGGATTTTGCAAATCAAAAAAGGAAAGAACAAATTAAAGAAT
>JANRMG010000108.1:0-2225 GCA_033761855.1 Candidatus Caenarcanales bacterium | reverse complement strand
GTTGAAGAGGCCAGTAAAGTCTCTTCCATTCCTCTTATTTACCCAGTACATTCTCAATATAAGAAGAACGGAAAGATTGTAACCGTAAATCGCGAGTTCATTGTTAATAAAGACATCCTCAAAGATTCTCGTCTTTCGGCTTTTGTTGACCAAAGCACCGCTAAAGAAAACGGTTGTTATTATTTAAATCTTAAAGGGCACCAAAAACGCCTTGGATTCATGATTGCCGAAGGCAAGATTAAAAGAATAGACATTTGGGATCTAAAGATTACCACTTTAAGCGGAGCTAAAGTCGAAGACAGCGAAGAGAGAATAAAAGAATTATATGGAAATAAAATAAAGGTCGAACCCCATAAGTTCATTGAGAACGGACATTACTTGATTTACGTTCCCAAAGACAAAAGCGACCAAAACTACCGTGTAATCTTCGAAACGGACGGTACCAAGGTAACTAATTTTAGGGCTGGTCTCTTGCCAGAAGTGGAGTATGTTGAGGGTTGTCTGTAAGAAAATAATCCCCCAAACCCACCATTAAAAGGCAAAGAAGACAAGTGTTGCGCCCCCTTTAATAAAGGGGGTCGAGAAACCATCGACAATTTCACGGATCCATTTTATTCGAGGGGGGATTATTTTTTAAACAATAACAAACTCTTCGTAAACCACAAAAGTTTTCTTACTAGCTCCGCAAATGGGGCAGCTCCAATCTTCGGGAATATCTTCAAAAGCGGTACCTGGTGCAATACCAGAGTCTGGGTCTCCAAGAGCTGGATCATAGATCATCGAACACTTGCGACAAATCCATTTTTGCTTCTTTGAATCACTTACCTTAGTACGGCCATAGAGAGGTTCTCCAGCAAGCTCATTTAAGGCTTCATTATATTGGTTAGCGTGATGATGTTCGATGGGGACTAAAAAACCAAAGTTTCTTGCCGCATCCTGAAAAATCCCCGCATGCTCTTTGGATTCCTCTATCTGTTCCTTAAATTCGGCTAGCGCTTTATCGTCTTTGTCTTGCTGCGCTTGTTTAGCGAAACTAGGATACATGGTTTGATATTCATAAGTTTCACCTTCAATAGCCAACTTAAGGCAGCGACTAGCAATTTCTTTCTTTTGATCTTCACTCAAAGTCTTCGGATCCTTTATATCGAGTTCGGGGTGAAGAACTCTAAAGTGGGCAAAGGCATGCTCAGTCTCTTGATTGGCTGTTTCCCGGAAGAGTTTTGCAAGATCCGCCATTCCAAGCTTTGCACAAACATCGGCAAAAAATAAATATTTACGGTTAGCCATAGATTCGCCTCCAAAGGCAGCCTCTAAATTTTGGAAAGTTTTTGAGTCTTTAGAATTCATTTTTTTCACCTTATAACTTCATCTAACTTCGCGTATTAAAAATATAGACAAAAACGATCAATAAGTAAAATCGATTGTTTTTATTATTTTAATAGATTTCGTTAATATTATAATTTTAAGATGAATATTAGAGATTTAGAATATTTTGTAACTTTAATTGAAACTAAGCATTTTGCTAAAGCCGCCAAAAAGTGCTTTGTGAGCCAACCAACTTTAAGTATACAAATAAAAAAGCTCGAAACCGAATTGGGCGTTGACCTGATTGAAAGAAGCAATAAAAGTTTTCATCTAACCTCTACCGGTCGTGAGATTTACTTTAAGGCTTTGGATTTAATCCAAAAAGCCAATGAAATCGAAGAGATTGCTAAAGCCCACCAAGAGCCTTTAACTGGGAACTTTAAATTGGGCGCATTTCCCACTCTTGCACCTTATCTCTTCCCAAAGATTATTCCATGGCTTTCCTCAAAATTTCCCAATATAAAATTTTTACTTAAAGAAGAGAAAACCAATGTTCTAATCAAGCAACTCAAAGAAGGGGAAATTGATGCCGCCCTTCTTGCTTCGCCAATCGAAGAGGGAGGGCTAGAAGAACACAAGCTTTTTAGGGAGGATTTTTATCTGGCCGTTCCAAAGTCGCACAAACTTGCCAAAAAGGATTTTGTAAACATTAAAGATCTAAGAGGTAAAGAATTATTACTGCTCGAAGACGGCCACTGCCTTCGGAACCAGGCTTTGGAGGTTTGTTTCACAAGCGGAGCCAGTGAACAGCAAGAATTTAGAGCAACAAGTTTAGAGACTTTAAGACAGATGATAGCCATAGGCGGCGGAATCACATTAATGCCCGAAATTGCTCTCCAGGAGAATGAAGGGATTGAGTT
>JANRMG010000107.1:0-2214 GCA_033761855.1 Candidatus Caenarcanales bacterium | reverse complement strand
TAATCGAAGATGTTTAGCTTTGAATAATGGAGTAGTAACTTGAATTCAATAGTATCTGCTGTAGTTGCAAAATTACCATATACACGAAAACTACAAAATGCTTTAGTAAGAGGACCTTTAGATAAAGTTTTTACTCAAAGGTACAAGCGACTTCAATTAACTAGAGCTAATGAAATGCCAACTCTAGAAACTCTTGAATTAAGAAACGTGTTTAATGCCATACAAGAAAAGGGGATTTTTATAACTTCTCTCGATGATTTACCAAAAATTTTTGGAATTCAAAGTTCTTCATCGCAAAATTTACTTAATGCAATGGATGGAAAAATTGCCACATTACCATCTCAAGATAAAAATGCTTCTACTGGTATGGGCAGATTCATCAGCTTAGATCAACTTATTGAACATCAAATCATAACTTGGCCATTAAATTCTAAATTGTATGATTTGATGGAAAATTATTTTGCTTTAAAACCTGCATTTGTTGGACCATTTTTTTCTAGAAGCTATCCTAATGGAGAGATAACAGGAGTAAGAAGAACTCATGTTGATACTGATGATAGAAGAATGTTGAGAGCTTTTATATACTTAAATGATCTTGATGAAAATAGTGGGCCGTTTAGATATCTTGATAAATCACAAACTCAAGTTATTAGAGATTCAATGTTGTCTTGGTGGCCAAAGAGTTTTACCGATCAAGACTTGGCAAAATTAGGAATTCAAAAAGATGATTGGAAATTAGTGACAGGTGAAAGAGGTACTGTAATATTTGCTGATACATCACAAATTGCTCACTCAGCATCTTTGCCCACAGAGGGATATAGAGATATGCTAACTTTTCTCTTTGCATCGGAAAGACCACACCTACCAGTTTACTTAAGAGGGGGTCTTTCTATTAATGAAAAGTATCTTCAGAGAGCCACCTCGACTATTGAAACAGAATTAAATGGTGATCCAAATCTTTCTCGATATGTTGATAGTGTTAATTGGGCAAGAGGTTTAAATCCGTTTGTCAGAGCCTTAAGCGGATTTGATATTCATTCTAATTAAATACTTACTGTTAGCTTTGTTCGTTAAAAATTTGTTTAAGTTTTAAATAATCGTGGCTTAAAAGAACTAGACCAAGTAATTGAAATTTTTTTATTTTACGCATGAAGCTTTTTAAGCCTTATTCATCAACTCAGTCTCCAGATGGGAGAGAAAAGAAAGTTTTTCAGTGGTTTATTGTTAATCGTAAGCAGCCATTGATTGATTACCGCCAAGCAATTTGGGATTATGAAATCCTCGATGGTAGGCAAAAACTTTACGCAGAATGCTCATTGGATGAGCTTTTCTCTGAATACGAGCTTTTAACCTTTAAAGATTTTTTGCTAAAAAATTCCAAAACAGAAGTAAAATTTAACGAGCAAAACTTGCCTCTGTTTTTTACAGGTGAAAAGCCTTACGGAAGCTTGATTAGCTCTTATAATCAAACTCGTGAATCTGGTTTCTATCCAGTTTGTCAACAAGCCTCTTACAATCTGCCTTTTCAGGTTTGGGGTTTTTATTCGACTGAATCTGTAAATCCTTCGGAGCGTTTTATCTACGAATTTAACAACCATGATCTTGAGGCTTTTGAAGCCGAAAGAAAAAAGCAAAGTGTAAATTATTCTGTTGAATTTGTTTCTAAAGCTTTAAATCTTTTAGGTTTTTACGATTTGCCTTCAGTTCACGAAATTCAGACAGTATGTTCTTATTTGAACGATGAAGGTTATCAAATCGAAAAGGGTCTCTCAAGAAGCACATTGGAAGCTATTAAATCTATGTATGAGGGTTCGATTAGGTAATCTAACGGACTTTGACGAAAAATACTGATATAAAAGAGTTTATGATGGTGGGTTCGAAGGGGCCTACCGCCGGCCCCTTCACCCCGCTCTCAGGGCTCCCAGCCCTGCACCTGGAATTTTCGATGGTGCATCCAGCCGATTGCCCCTTACGACTGGCGTCTGACGGGGCATCTATAGGATTGTTCTTAATCTTTTATCGATTTTCTTGTTGAATTTAGGTTATTTAATCTCTTCATTTCTGTCAAAAGTTTTTAATCCTACTTCAGTTTCTTGTGCTGCTTCTGCTGATTGGGACTGTTTTTCCGAAGGCTTTTCTTTTTCGGTTTCTAACTTTTGAGATGCAACTTTGTTTTGCTGTGGAGTGTAATTTTTGTTTTTGTTCTTTTTGGCT
>JANRMG010000106.1:0-3897 GCA_033761855.1 Candidatus Caenarcanales bacterium | reverse complement strand
AAAAAATTAATTGATAAAAACACACCTACACCTCTAATTGCTTACAAACTTGAAAGAAGTGAAAATGGAATCCGAAATTTTTGCAGTAAGAATGATTTGTCCTTAAAGCCTACTAATAAACCTCCGTATGGTACCAAGAAGACAAAATGAGTATTAACTGCAAAAAAATACAGATTTGTTTTAAACAGTGGTCGGGCTTTGCATCTGCTTTAACTACCTTAACTGCTGTTATAGGTCTTATAATCGGATTGTGGCAAGTAAATGGTATTAGAGAAAACCAAAGATGGCAAAATTATAATGAATTAAACGCTCGTTACCATGAACTTTACAAAGGATTACCATCAGATATTGAGAACAAAACCTCATTTGAAAAGCTTCAGCCAGAATCAAAAAGATGGATAAGACGCTACTACTATTTGTATTCCGAGGAATACTGGCTTTATAAAAATGATCTTATTCCTAAAGAAATGTGGACAGAAAGAATAAGCAATGGTGTTGAAGTAAACCTCAGAACCTATCCAACATTAATTGATGGATACCACTACTGGCGAGCTCAAGGTGATTATACTCATCCTAAGGATTTTGACAATGAAATAAATTCTGTATTCAGAAAGCTTAAATGCCTAAATAATTCAAATTAAATGCTATAGTCATACTAAACTCATACTCATTTCATTCTTAAGTATGACAATTACAGTCTGTCTAGCCTCTCACAAAGGCGGAGTTGGAAAAACCACTTCTGCCGTTAATTTAGCAGTCTCAGCGGCTGCTTCAAACAAAAAAGTTTTATTGGTCGACATCGACCCTCAAGCCAACGCTACATACTCACTCGCTGCAAAGCCCGCCGAAGGCGAATACACAATTTGTGATTTGCTCACTCGCAGGCCAGTTGAAACAAGCGAAGTAATTCACCGCCAGGTGAGAGAAAATCTCGACGTCATTCCGTCGAAACTACAACTCGCCACTGTCGAACGTGAATTGTTTTCGATAGCCTTCGGTGAGAACAAGCTTATGAAGGCTTTATCCAAAGTAGCGGACGATTATGACCTGATTGTCATCGACACACCACCCAACCTTGGTCAATTGACCATCAACGGTCTTTTCTCTTCAAATATGGTCATTATTCCAGTAGCGCCTTCAGCTTACGCTCTGGAAGGTCTCAGCGACATCATAGATGTAATCAACGACTTAAATCAAGTAAACACAAACACTTCCATCAAGTGGAAAATCCTAAAAACAATGGTTGATGCGCGCAACCGCTCGACAAATGAAATAGTCGGAGAGCTCCTCAATCCTTACGGACAAAGAATTTTCAAAACAGAAGTACCCCGTTCAGAAGCTGCTAACCAAGCACCTTTTGAGGGCAAGTCTATTTCTGATTTTGATAACAAGTCACCAGCGGCAGAAGCTTACGTTAATTTATCCGATGAAATCTTTGCATCTGGAAGCAGCTCTCTATCGGTTAACTCAGTTAAGTCTCTCAAAACCAACAAACCCGCGAAAGTATAAAGGAGTTCTAAATCATGGCAATCAACGCAAGCAATAAGCCAAGAGTGGCTGTAATTCAAGAAGAAGTTCAACCTCAGAAAAATGAAGTTATTGAATTCGAAAAAGCAAAAGAAGAAAGACCTCGCCCACTTGGCGTTAAAAGTTTAATTAGCAAAAAGAAGCAAGGTGCAGTTAAGCACACAATCTCAATGAGCCCAAACGAATGGGAATTTCTAGAAAAGTTGGCTCAACAAATTAATGACAGCGAAGCAGTTTTAAGTGGCGATTTAGAAAAGACAACTCCATCCGAAATTATTCGCTGGGGAATTTCTTATCTTATAAAACAGAAAAAACTTTCGACCGAAGAATTGATTTCTTGGAGAAAACAAAAATACGAACTAACTCAAACTCTAAATACAGTGCTTTCTAAATTCTAAAAAAGAATGACTTAGAGAATACTGATTTCACACTTCAGTCATACCGTTATCTTTCTGCTTTCATTCTTTAGAAACACTTTGGAATTATTACTTTAATACCTCAGTCATTTTTTAGTAACTCTCTGGTCTTTCTATTTTCGTTCCCTCTTCATTCTTTAGCCATACTTTGTCCATACCTTATACACACCCTGGTGTTATCGCAGCCATTCTATTTTCTTACTATCTTCATTCTTTAGTCGTCCCTTGGTAATTCTTGAGTACCACCAATAAAAAGATTTTTCTTTTTTATACAGCCAGCGCACACCCGAAAAAGTAGTGATCAAACAATATATTCGGTGATCACAAAAGATTTACAGGTTGCAAGAACGAGTGTAACAGCTAGAAAATGGACGTTTAAGCTGTTACGAATTTTAACTTTTAGCGGCCTTTATGAATAAGTACGCAATCTACTATCGAGTTTCGACTGAAGGCCAAGGAAAATCTGGTCTAGGTTTAGATGCCCAAAAATCGCTTTGCGAAAACTTTATTAGGCAGCAAAACGGAGAAGTGATTAAAGAAGTTGTAGAGATTGAGACTGGCACTTCAAAAATTAGAATTAGCCATGAAAAGCCGTTTTCTTTAGAGTCTTTGCTTAAGAAGCGTCCGATGCTGAAAGAGATTATTAATTTTTGTCACAAAGAAAAGGCTACGCTTGTAACTGCTGATTTATCGAGACTGGGCAGAAGTCAGCTTTTGATTAGTTATTTAATGCAAACCGGAATCAATTTTGTTTGCGCTGATTCACCGAATGATGGCCCCTTTATTTTGCAGATTAAGGCCGCTGTTTTTGAGGAAGAGGCTCGAACTATCAGCAAGCGAACTAAAGTGGCTTTAGCCGCCAAGAAGGCTAAGGGGTTTAAACTTGGCAATCCGAGGTTTCAGGATGTGGATCGGACTCACAGAGCCAAGGTGGAAATCAAAGAGGCTCAGAAAGCTTATGGTCAGGTTTCTGTTTTAATAAAGAAATTAAGATGCGAGGGGAAAAGCTTTAGGATGATTGCTACTGAGTTGAATCAGTTGGGATTTAAAACTCGCTTTGGTGGGGAATTTCATGGGATGACGGTAAGAAGGATTTTGGGAAGGATTTAATTTATTTTTTAAGGTGGTTAAAGTCTGAGGCTTTAACGTTCTTTATAAAGTTCTTATATTCTATATCTTCATCACTAACCCTGTAGATGCTCTTCGCCTCATTTTTATTTAAATTGACTAATCTACAAAACTCATCTAATGAGTAATTTAAACTTTCGAAGAACGAACGACACAACATATAAAGCAGCTGGGGTTGCTCCTTGGGCAACGTTACAGGCTCATTTGTTTTAGAATACCTATTGTTATATAACTTTGTATAAATTGCATTGAGATCATTAATAAAACCAAGATGTTTCGCTTTATATCCTAATGCTTGAATGGAAACACCCCAAGTTCTTTTTAAATCCTTTAAGCTACTAAAATTTATATTTCTGAGTTGATGCTTTATATCTTGATCTGGCACTAAAAAGTGTAAGGCAAACAAATTAGCCTGGTTTTCTATATCAAGGCCTCCCTTGGAATGCATAACCAGATGTCCTAACTCATGTGCCAAAGTGAATCTATATCTGTCTGCTGGCATATTTACATTAATAAAAACAAGAGGATGCCCTGAGGAAGTCCAAAAGCTAAATCCATCGTACTCATCAGCCGCTCCATCCAATGGAAATATTATTAAACCTTTAGACTCTAATAAATTTGTAAGGTTCTTTATTGGCCCTCTAGGAAGGTTCCAATAAGTTCTACAAGAAGCAGCAACCTCTAATGGAGAATAATCCTGATAATCCATAATTGGAAATTTAGGGATATTTTTTAAAAGGTCAAAGTGTTGAAGAATATCCTCTATTTCAATTTGTCTCAAAAAATTGAATGCATCCGCACTTTGCTCATCTAATGATGAAATCTC
>JANRMG010000105.1:0-1651 GCA_033761855.1 Candidatus Caenarcanales bacterium | reverse complement strand
AAGATTTTTGTTCAGGAAAACGATTCATCAAATCTGTTTTCATTTTATTGGCATCATCTCTTTTAGCAGTGCTGATAACTTGTAAGCGATACCCCTTGTATAATCCTGCACTAGTCATCATGGCAGTTCGCTTATTAATTTGATTTTGCTTAGCAACTAAAATATCTAAACGAGCGTCTTTTACCATAATTACAGTATCGCTTGAACAAGCAAAAACGCTTGAAGAAACCGATAGACCAATCAATAATAAAAACAAAGCTGTTTTCATGGGGTAAATATAAGGTTAATACGTTGCGTTAGAAGCATTAGGTTCTCCATTTACAATAGCTAAACTAGCACTACAACCTAATCTGGTTGCACCCGCTTCTACTAGTTCAGCAGCAAAAGCATAGTCTCTTATTCCTCCTGAAGCTTTAATTTGAACTGCTTCAGGCAAATGCAATCTAAACAACTTCACCGCTTCTACAGAAGCACCTTTTTCGGCATATCCAGTAGAAGTTTTTAAATAGTCAATTCCAGCAACTCCGTATAATTCGCAACATTTAATGATTTCATCATTGGTTAAAATACCACTTTCAATGATGATTTTGATGGTTTTATTTTTAGACTTTACCACGGGCATGATATGATTTAACTCATTGGCCAAATACACCCAGTCTTGGTTTTTTATTGCACTTATATTAGCTACCACATCCAATTCATCTACCCCATCAACCATCGCTAAAACAATTTCAGCCAACTTGGCTTCTACAGCAGAATAACCAAAAGGAAAGCCTATAACTGTTGCAACTTTAACATTTGTACCCACTAAAAACTCCTTGGCTTTTTTTACGAAGTTGGGGGGAACACAAACCGCTGCAAACCCATATTCCGCCGCTTCTTTACAAATTTGGGCCACATCAGACACTAAAGTGGTTGGCTTTAAAATAGTATGATCTATATAGGAAGCTAATTGCATAAACTCAATTTAGACAAAGATAACAAATACCGTAACTACGGTATAGGTGTGCCTATTAAAAAGCGCTTCATTCGCATAAAATACATAAATATGAATAAGATTTTATTAACCCTCTTCCTTGCTACTGCTTTATTTTCAGCCAATGCACAAAAAGGCATGAAACCTAGATTAGGTGTATATATTGGAATTGCCAGTCCTAAAGCAACTGAAGTATTTGGACAGTTTTATAAATCAAAAGGGATACAACCGAGGTTAACCTTAGAATACAATTTCTTAAACCTCGGATATACGGATAAAATGTTTGTAAAAGTGGCTGCAATTGCAGGATTAGAGCCGCAAAACTTCAGAAATCAAACTACTTTTCTAACGAATGTAACCATGACGCAAAAACCCCTTGGAGCAAGGATTTATCCATTTGCTTTTAGAAACGGATTTAATCCAGACGATCAAAAGGAAGTATTCAAAAATGCTGGGTTCACTAATCTATTCATCATTGGAGGAACATGGGCACTTAGTGGCTTATATGTAGAAGGAGGTATTTCTCCAGGTGTAAAATTGAAAGAAGAAGGTTATGCAGATGTAACACGTTCGCCTCAATTTTTTGGATGGGGGGTATCGCTAGTAGACTTTGACGACGAAGACAATAAAGTAAAATTCAAATTTAATATCGGGACTAGAAAATATACTTGGACC
>JANRMG010000104.1:0-5201 GCA_033761855.1 Candidatus Caenarcanales bacterium | reverse complement strand
GCAATTGAAATTAATCCTAAATTTGCTGACGCATACAACAGTCGCGGTTTTGCTTATATGGCCATGAAGAAAAGAGAAGAAACCGAGGCAAACTTCAGTAAGGTTATTGAGCTAGCACCCAATCTAGCCGAGGGTTACAATAATCGTTGCCTCATGAACATTAATTTTACAAAGTATAAAGAGGCTATTCAAGACTGTACAAAGGCTATTGAAATAAATCCTAAATTCCCTAATCCTTATGTAAATCGTGGGTTCGCTCATTTAAGCATTAAACAGCCGAAAGAAGCTCTTGTTGACTTTGATAAAGTTGTTGAACTAGAGCCAAACTCCGTCGCACCCTATAACAATAGAGTAATGGTAAAAGCTGTTTTAAAAGATTTAGATGGAATAGTCAAAGATTGCGACAAAATTTTAAGCATAGATCCAAATTTTGCTCTAGCTTATAATAATCGCGGTTTTGCAAAAGCCAATCTAAAGGATTTCGAGGGAGCTCAAAAAGATTTTGAGAGGGCAAAATCTCTCTTTGAGATACAAAAGAATAAGGGCCCAGATTACCAACTTGCCTTGGATAATATTAAATTCCTTCAGCAAATGAGCAAAAAAACAAATTAGAAAATTTCAGTCTCACCCTTTTAACCGAAAAGCAGCCGCCTGAGAGGCATACTCCTATCTAAAATGGCTGTTTTTATGAAGAGTTTCCTCAAACTTTTATCCGAAATTATATTTTTCAAGTGAATAAGGTCAACTTACAGGGAATCAAACTAAAAGAAGTGATGACCTTGCCAACCTGTTAAAAAATGGATTTTCGGACAGCCTCTGAACAACTTGACTCTGGACAGATCTCTCAAGAAGAGATTACTCGTCAAATTTTAAATTTGCCCTGCATTTACGGCATTTTTAAGGATCAATCAAAAATATTTTGCTTGGAAGTCAATAACAAACAAACAAATGGCGAAATCACAGTTGCATTGCTTTATTCAAATTTAAAAATTGCAGTAGAAGCCGCTACTGAATTCCAAATTCCAAATAATTGGTATATTGCGCAGTGGTCTGTAATCGAAGACGCACTTAAAGCTTGTTCTGAACTTGATGTTGACGCAGTCGCTTTTGACAGCATTCCCAACAAAGATACTCTTAGTGGCTTGGTTATTGATAAGGACTCTCTGAAGCAACTCATTTGGCTTTCTTTATCAACAAAGTAATTTACTAAATTCTTTCACTAAATTATTAGGGCAATCCACTGATTTGTAATATTTTTGACCCGGGTCATATTACTTATCAAATTGAAAGCTCTTAAAATACCCTTTTCTTACAATTTGCTAACTTAAAATAAATTAGTTTTTGGAAAATCTGGGAATTATATTAGTGAAGGCTGTATAGGTAAACTAGGTTGTGGACCTTTGCTGAGACTTTAAAGATAATCTATGCACATTATTGAACTTAGGCTCATATGTTCAGTAATATAACCTCTCCCCAATTGGCTATAGTATGTATAGATTATTTTTTCGGTCTCAGCTTTTTTTCATTTTGAGCTAAAAAAAAGCATCTTGCTTCCTATAATTATGAGATAAGCCCCAAATATTTTTTGCAGAGTTGCAGTTGGTAAATTTACGGCCAACTTTGCTCCAAGCCATCCACCGAGGACACAACCCAAGCACAAAATAATTGCCGATTTAATTTCAATGAATCCTTTTTCATAATAAGTAATAACCGCAAGAATCCCAATTGGCGGAAGCATCATGGCGAGCGCAGTTCCTTGTGCAAGTTTTTGAGAAAATCCAAAAATATAAACCAATGCCGGTATAACAAATAGTGCTCCTCCGACTCCGAGCATACCACCGAGAAAGCCGGTAAAAATTCCTAATGAAATTAATATTAATTCCTGCATTTATCTTGCTTCTGTTAGCTAGAACCAAATTTAGCAAGATGATATCACCCCTAACCCCCTTGGCAGAGGGAACTAAAACCTTATTCTTAGCTCCTCCTGTCAAGGAGGCGGGGGAGGTGACTCAAATCTATTGAAAAAGAGCAAAAGCTTTTTCATTTTTTAAACCCTGCGGATAAATCTTCAGAACAACCTCTCCGATTTGATTAAAAATTGGACCAGCAACTGTATTACCCCACCCACCAGCCGCAGCCGGAGAATCAACAACAACCAAAACTAAAAAGCTTGGATTGTCGGCAGGAAAAAAGCCAATGAAGGAAGCTATGGTCTCTCCAGGACAATAGGCTCTTAACTTCGGACAATACTTCTGGGCAGTTCCGGTTTTGCCAGCCACTTCATAGCCAGGAATGTTTCCCGCTATGTATGACTCGTCTTCTTCAAGATTTTTCTTGATGCTCTCAGCGAGCATTTCGCTTACTTTTTTGGAGACACCCGAAGATACCACCCTCCGTTTAACGATTTTATTTGTTTGTACAACATGCCTCCCATCGGCCGATTTAATGGTTTTAATCAAATGAGGTTGAATCCAAGTACCTTTATTTGCAATTGTATTAATGGCTCCCACAAGCTGAATTGGTGTAACAGCTACTGCTCCTTGTCCAAAACTGGTAGTTGCCAAATCTATTTCTTTCCATTTTTTGGCTTCCCTCAATGAGCCGGAAGACTCTCCAGGAATCTCTATTCCGGTTTTTTGAGCTATACCAAATTTAATAAGCTCCTTATAAAAAGCATCGGGTTGCATTCTTGCGCCAATGGCTGCCGCAGCGGTATTCGATGAATATCGAAAAAGATCCACTAAGCCAATTTCTTTTACTTTACCTGGCTTATAATCATGGTTTCGAATAATTCTATTATCTATTTTTATTTTGCCTTCATCAACATATTTAAAATCTGGTTTAATTGCTCCAAGCTGCAAAGCAGAGGCAACCGTAACAACTTTAAAAGTGGAACCTGGCTCATAGACTTGACTAATGGCCCAGTTTGAGGTTTGTTCAGGAGGATACTCTCCATAATGATTTGGGTCAAAAGATGGAGAATTAGCCCAGGCCAAAATTTCGCCAGTTTGCGGAACCATTACAATTGCCGTCGCTCTCTTAGCCTGAAAACGAGTGAGATTAGAATTTAAAATCTCTTCAACTTTGTACTGAAGCTTGGAATCGATGGTAAGCTCAACTTGTTTTCCAAAAGCACTGTTTATGATTGGCTTTAAAGTAGCCTGTCGGATGATAGGTTTTCCGTCGCCACGAGAAACTACACTACTTGCCTCCGTCTTAGCGCTACTTAAAGAGTTATTTAGATACTGTTCAATCCCCCCTTGTCCAGAGGCATCCCAAGAGACAAAACCCAGCAAATGTGCTGCCAGCTCTTTATGAGGATATTCACGAAAATTAGTTGGAATAATATCTAAGCCCAATATTTTTAGCTGGGCGACTGCATCAGCTTTTCCACGAGAAATGCTGCTGGCAATTTTGGAAATATATTTCTTTTCGGTTTTACTTTGAAGTTTCTCTTGGTCTAATCTCAGAATTCTTGCCAATTCACGAAGTTGTTCTTCTGATGCTTTTAAATCTTTGGGTCTGAGGAAAATATCGTAGCGGGCAGTATCAACAGCTAAAACAACACCGTTTCTGTCAGTTATTTCACCCCGGAAAATTGTTGTCGGAGTACAGTGTCTTCTTTGTTGAGAAGCGACTTTCCGTAAGGAAGAAGCCATCATGGTTTGAAGAAAAAGAGTTTTGAAAAAAATGAGACCAAATAAAGCAAAAAAGCCAAGCTGAACCAGACGTACTCGCCATACTTGAACAGCCACTTTTGTTGGTTTACAATCTTGGTCTTTTAGTTGTCTTTGTCTCTTCAAAATTTGGCTTGTTAATAACTATTTATGCTGAACATTTTACTCCTGAAAGCTCAGCATAGAAGTTCAGTAAATAAAAAAGTTGCCCCGTAATTTCTCGGGACAACTTCTGATTGATTTAAATTTTGGAATTCAAGAAGCTTAGTTTAATACCATCTTTGGTATCCACCATAGCCACCAAAAGCACCATAGTAATTAGGTACGTAACTACTGTAACCATAACCACCGTAGCCACCATTACCCCAACCAGCTCCATAAGCGCCGCCCCAGCCACCATAACTAACTGGATAGTAACCACCACCAAAACCATTACCCCAACCAGCTCCATAACCACCGCCCCAGCCGCCATAACTAACTGGGTAGTAGCTACCATAACCGTAGCCGCCGCCAAAGCCACCATTACCCCAATAGCCTCTTCTATAAAGAGAAGCTGTATTCCAAACTCCTAATGCAAGAGCC
This sequence comes from Candidatus Caenarcanales bacterium, assembly GCA_033761855.1. Taxonomy (GTDB): domain Bacteria; phylum Cyanobacteriota; class Vampirovibrionia; order Caenarcaniphilales; family Caenarcanaceae; genus JANRMG01. The sequence goes on along the minus strand of JANRMG010000104.1, from coordinate 942 downwards.
GAACCACCCAAAGCAGTTCCGACAATTCCCAAAGTTCTGGCTGTATTTGCCTCAGCCTTTTGAGCTGGTACAATTCCAACTAATAAACCTAATAAACTTATTGATAATAGAATTTTTTTCATCATGATGTTTTTCCGTATTCCGTGAGGTTGAACGAATATTAATATAATAACATTCTCAACGTTAAGACTAGTTTATTACATGTTAGTGAATCCCTAAAATTGCTCTTTTGGTTAATTAGTTTAAATTAATCAATTCAAAAAAGTTCGTTTTATCTGGGTATGTAGACTTAGCTCTCAATATTTCTCAATGGAAAGCAATATGTCCAGTCCTAAAGGTGCACAAGATAGATCTCAGCAACCTCAACAAAAAAAGCAGAGAATTGCTTTGAGATCTGATTTGGACTTAACTTATTATCCCGATGGAAGCGTCCAAATCAGGGATCCAAAGGCAATAAGGTATTTTCATCTTGGCTTTGATGAAGCCGAAATTATTAAAATGTTAGCCGAGATGCATCCACTTGAGATAGTTCATAGAACAAGCTATACCGAAGATGAATTAAAGCATTTTTTAGGAATGCTTAAGCAATGGGGATTGCTGGAAGGCACAGAGCCGCCACCCCGACAGACTACAAAACAAAAAACAGTTTTACAACTAATGTTCTCTCGCTTCCAATTAATGGATCCGGACGAGCTTTTGGGATTTTTGGTAGAGAAAATTAGTTGGCTCTGGTCTAAACCGGCCAAAGTAATTGCCTGTGTTATGTTCGCTGTGACAATAGTAAAAGCTTTTTCGGAGGGTGTACGCTTTGCAAGCTATGGCTGGCCTTTAATAGCCGAATCCTGGGGTATAACTTTAGTTTGTTTTTTAACAATGTTGTTTTTGGTTTTACTGGGACACGAGTTTTGCCATGGATTGGCCTTAAAACGCTTTGGTGGCACT
>JANRMG010000103.1:0-2961 GCA_033761855.1 Candidatus Caenarcanales bacterium | reverse complement strand
AGTGAGTTGGCGGTTTTAAAGGATGGTTTCAATAACATTACAATTGGTCGTCCCGATGGTACAGGCAACACCAACGTTTACACACATACTTTCTTAGACCCAGTGACTGTTTACGGAAACAATATTACTCTCAATAGTACGCTCACAGCACCAAGAATGAGCTGGATCGCTCAAAACAACATTGCTCTCAATCAGGGTAGCCTTGTTGCGGGTAGTTCGATAAATCTTTTGGCGGGAGGATACATTTCTGGTAGTGGTCTCACTAACTTTCCAAGACTCACAGCTCCACAAATTCAAATTATTGGTGGACGTGTAGGTTCATATTCAAGTCCTATAGGCTTGACCATTAGCAATCTGACAAATTTCAGTAGTTTTATATTTGATGGATCAGCCCAGACGCAATATGGCAACTTAGTTAACTATGGTGAAATCACAACAAGATTGTTAAAAGATCCAAGTGGTCTGTTTTATCTGTATCCATCAGCGGCTCTATCTCCCATTTCGCCAACATCACAAATCATGAATTTATCATCTGGTATGTTAACACTGGATGCAAATACTCAAACTCAAACCCAATCACAAGTAGTATCTTTACAAAACTCTTTTAATAATACTCTCTATGTGGATATGGATATATTTATTGACAAAGGGGTTGCTTTAAACGGAGTAGAAGCTCTTATTTCAGAGTCTGAAATAGAAGAAGAACAAGAAAAAATAACAATGCCCACTTTTTACGAAAACCTCAAATTGGTTGATGTTGAGCGACGAGGTAATATTGTAATTCACATCTTTGAGGAAAAATAAATATTGTTTTGATCTGCATAGCCACGATTTTGCCTCTCAGACAGAGGGGTAATAATATTATTAGCAATTTATAATGTTTAGTCTCTGATAACAACTTATGAATTCAAGAAGCTTACAAGACTGCTTCAGAAATATTAAAGATGCTTATGTGGGACACTATATTGCATGTAGATGCAATGATATAGTCTGACTGAATGAATTTAATAAGTTCTACCAAAACACTTAGTTGGTGGTGGAATAACTTGAGCAAATAACTAATTAATGGTTGGCAAAATACAAATGTCACGCTCAGGAAGTTTGAATATAGGAAGTGCAATTAAAAATCTTTTCTTGTTGCTTACATTAACCACTATGCCTTTAATGGTTATGTCCTCCGAGAGAGGAAAAGCAGCAGTTGATAAAAATAATTACTGGGGGCATGCAGGCAAATTCTCCCATCCAAACCTTAAAGCTACCTATGTTGTTTGTAATGGTTATATAGGAAGTCCATTAATTCCCAACGAGCAAGGCGCAGTTGAAACTTTTATTAATAATTGCGAGATAACTCCACCTCCTGGTGCTCTTTCAATCATTGACGTTCCCGAGAATCATTCCGCCAACTATCGCGGGTATCCAGCTTACGTTATCAATCCCCCTGGTTCCGATCATTCTTATTTTGTTTGTGATGGATTCTTAAATTCCACCTCTTGGTGCTCTTATGAAGCACACAAAAAAGCGGTAAAACTTTTGCGTGTGGCTGAATCTCGTTATTGGGAGCCAGGTTCAAAACAGGCTCTTCCTCAGGAAAGTCTAGGTGAGGAATACTCTCCTGGACTTCCTTCTCGTCCTCAAGAATCAAGCTATTCTCAGTCATACCAGGAAGCTCATCAGGAAGACCAGGTCCACAATGATGATTTGCAAAACGAAGAGTTGGTTTATGGCGAAGGTTATCCCAAAAAATTACACCAAATCCCTCTAACAAAGAAAAAAGTGGCAGAGGTTGATGTTCCTCCCGGCTATAAAGCTGTTCCAGTGAATCCAGGTAGAATTAATAAAAATAAATTACCTAAAGGTACTTACATTAAGAGCATCCCTGTAAATAGTATCTTTGATGAAGAGCAAGAAGAAATTTCGTCTCAAGAAACCCAAAGTTCTAAAATTCAAAAACCAGATTTAATGACTTACGGGCGAGTTCCTGAGCAAGAAACAGCGGAAGAACCTCAAGCCGTGGCACCACTTCCAGTTCCTCCAGTTAAGCAAACTGCAAAAACAGAACAAGTAACAGCTCAGCGGACACAATCCAGCGAAGAGTTAAAACGCTTTTTGCAACAAGCTATAGACAAGGCGGTTGATCGTGCGGTAGATAAAAAACTCGGTGAGATGAACCAACAGGACTGAGTGTTAACAAGGTCTTTTTTGATTAATTTCTGTTTGTACAAATAAGCGTTGATTTTAGATAATATGGAATTAGCCTTTCGTATAAAGCAAACTGTTTAAACAAGAACGCTATGAAATACGCTGCAAATGTGACTGAATTGATTGGAAGAACCCCTTTGGTGCAGGTTCACAATTCTCCTTCGGGGCCAATCAAAAACTGTACCGTGCTTGCCAAGCTTGAATACCAAAATCCAGGAGGCTCGGTGAAAGACCGCATTGGCTTTAACATGATTGAAGCTGCCGAAAAAGAGGGTTTGATCAAACCGGGTCAAACTACAATCATAGAGCCGACCTCTGGAAATACTGGAATTGCTTTGGCTTTTGTTTGTGCCGCCAAAGGCTACAAGCTTATCTTAACCATGCCAGAGACAATGAGTATGGAACGCCGTGTTTTGCTTAAGGCCTATGGAGCCGAAGTTGTGTTGACCCCAGGCCCTTTGGGAATGAAAGCAGCCATCGCTAAAGCCGAAGAGATTGCCTCTAAGACTCCTAATTCGTTTATTCCTCAGCAATTCAACAATCTTGCCAACCCCGAAATCCACGTTAAAACCACTGCTGAAGAGATTTGGAATGACACTGAAGGAAAAGTAGACATTTTGATTTCCGGTGTTGGGACGGGTGGAACGATTACTGGAATAAGCAAAGTCATAAAATCTCGCAAAGCCTCTTTCAAAGCAATCGCCGTCGAGCCGGTGGAGTCTCCCGTTTTGTCGGGTGGAAAACCTGGTCCCCACAAAATAC
>JANRMG010000102.1:0-1549 GCA_033761855.1 Candidatus Caenarcanales bacterium | reverse complement strand
TAACTGTTTCGGTCGATTGGCAAGCGCAAAGAGAGATACAAGCAGAAATAAATAAAATTGAAAAAGTTAAAAATTTAAAAATCAAAAAAAAATATTTACTCAAAACCTTCTTTTGAAAGGGACTATTAAAAGATTTTTGAAACTTATGCATTTTATATTTTGCTTTAGATTTTTTAGAAACATTCCTAAAACGTTCCAAACATTATAGTCTAATCAATAATTAAATTCATTTCTCCGTTTATGAATGACTCTTTTTACCAAGCCAGCACTAAAAAACTAAACATTATTCTTTTAGGAATGATGGGTTCTGGAAAGTCTACTGTTGGTCAGTTCCTCTCCCAAAGACTTTTTTGGCAATTTATGGATGCTGATAGTGAAATTGAAAAATTCTTAAATAAAACTATTCAAGAAATATTCTCCAATGAAGGAGAGAATTTTTTTAGAGAGCAAGAGACGGCCTTCCTTCTAAATCTCAAAGAGAGAAATCCTCAAAAAATTATTCTTTCAACTGGAGGCGGGATGGTTCTAAAGCCAGAAAGTCGTTTGCTATTGAAGCAGTTAGGTTTTAATGTTTGGCTTAAGGCTTTTCCAGAGACTATCCATGCTCGCTTAGAGCAAAACTATGACAGACCTTTACTCCGTTTAGGTGAGGAAAGCATAAGTTTCAAAGACAAAATAAACACAATTCTTTCACAAAGAGAAAATCTGTATGCTCAAATGGCTGATCTGGTAGTCGAGGTCGATGAGCTAAGCCCAGACAAAATTGCGGAAAGAATAATTAATCATTTTGAAGAAAAAACCACTAAGAATATTTAGGCTTTAATTCCGCCTTTAATTTTTAGACTGTAATATTTAGCCTATAATTTTTGGATTATTCTCAAAATATTTTTCAATTTTCAATGATTATCAAAGACTTTAATATTCTCAAACAAAAAGTCTGGAAGGTTGCCAACCGTCTTTTAAACAGCGCGGGATCTTCTTCGTTGGAGGAAAGCGTCTCTAAAATTCTTCAGGAAATTCATGAAGCTGAGGACAAAGAGGCAAAGATTAAAGAGTTAACTTTAAGATTCGATAAAAAGACAGTCTCAGAGCTTAAAATTTCAACTCAAGGACATTTTGAAAAACTCAAACCAGATGAAAAGAAAGCCATAGAGCTTGCATCCAAAAGAATTAAAAATTTTCACACTGAATGTTTGCCTGAAGAAGTTCTTTTTAAAGACGGAAGTGACGAGCTTTCAGTCGTTTATAAGCCCATTGATTCAGTTGGTTTGTATATTCCGGGTGGTACGGCGCCTTTACTGTCTACTTTGATGATGACAGCTATTCCTGCTTTAGTAGCTGGAGTAGAAAGAATAGTTGTAACTTCCCCGCCCACAATTCATCCTTATATTTTGGCCGTCGCTGATTATTTGGGTATTAAAGAGATTTATCAATTGGGTGGAGTGCAAGCTATTGCGGGTTTGGCTAATGGTTTGCCAAATTTAGAAGCGGTAGATAAAATCTTCGGTCCTGGAAACCAGTTTGTAACGGCTGCTAAAAAAATGGTTTA
>JANRMG010000101.1:0-23508 GCA_033761855.1 Candidatus Caenarcanales bacterium | reverse complement strand
CCTCACTGGTGTTGATTATTTTTCAACTCTTGGTTACCAACCCGGCATAGCCTTTTTGGCGGCTGGTGTTCTTTCGCCCCTTGCAACGCTGGTTTTGGTGCTTGTAACTTTGTTTGCTGCTTTCCCCGTTTATAGTAAGGTGGCCGAGCAAAGCCCGGACGGTCAGGGAAGCATTTCTATGCTTGAAAAGCTCTTTCCAAGATGGAAAGGAAAAGCAATTGTACTTTTACTTTTAGGTTTTGCAGTAACCGATTTTGTGATAACTATTACTCTTTCGGCTGCTGATGCTACTGCTCACGTTATAGAGAATCCCTTTGTCCCAGAATGGGTTAATCATAGAGTGATTGTGACCCTTATTTTGGTCTCTTTACTGGGGGCTGTTTTTATGAAGGGCTTTAAGGAGGCAATTGCATTAGCAGTTGTAATCGTTGCTGTATATCTGGGTCTTAATTCTATTGTAATTGGAAAAGGAATTTATGAAATCATCCAAAATCCCCAATTCATAAATGGTTGGCGGGACAATTTATGGGTTAATTACAATTCCAACCCTTGGATGATGCTTGGGATGGCCTTGTTCTTGTTTCCTAAATTGGCGTTAGGGCTTTCTGGGTTTGAAACAGGAGTAGCTGTAATGCCTCTAATAGAGGGAGAACCGCTCGAAAAACGCATTGAGGGTACAAAAAAACTTTTGCTTTCGGCGGCTCTAATAATGAGCTTTATGTTGATTTGTAGTAGTTTGATTACTACCCTTTTAATTCCTGCTCATGAGTTCCATACCGGAGGAGAAGCCAATGGACGGGCTTTGGCTTATTTAGCCCACAAATTTTTTGGTGACATTTTTGGTACGGTTTACGATGTAAGCACAATTGTGATTTTGGGCTTTGCCGGGGCCTCTGCCATGGCTGGATTGCTTAATTTGGTTCCGCGTTATCTCCCTGCTTACGGAATGGCTCCCGAATGGGCAAAGGCTTCCAGGCCATTAGTTGTATTTTTTACAATAATTTCTTTTGCTGTTACTATCCTCTTTGATGCTGATGTAGACGCTCAAGGCGGGGCTTATGCAACTGGAGTGTTGGTTTTAATGACTTCAGCTTCGGTAGCAGTTCTTGTATCCGTTTGGCAGGATTTACGGGCTCGCATAGCCTTTGCTCTAATTTCGATAGTTTTTGTTTATACAACTATTCTTAACATCATTGAAAGGCCTGAAGGCATTAGAATTGCTTTCTTCTTCATCCTTTTGACTGTTACCATTTCTCTTATCTCGCGCGCCATGCGCTCTACTGAGCTTCGTATCTCTGATGTTTGTTTGGATGAGGCAGCCGCGAAATTTCTTGAAGATGACCATGATCAAATTATCCACATTGTGGCTCACCGCCCGGGAGATGGCTCTATACGCGAATACGACTTTAAAGAAGAAAATGCTCGAGAGCTCCACCATCTGGAGAATGAGCAAATTATCTTTATTGAAATCCAACAGAGCGATGCTTCGGATTTCGATTGTTCTCTTCACGTAAAGGGCGTAAAAGTGGGTAAGCATAAGATTTTAAGAGGCAATAGCCCTGCGATTGCAAATGCTATTGCTGCTCTTTTAATTAAAATTGGTGACATGACTGGCAAACTACCACATGCCTACTTTGGTTGGACGGAAGGTAACCCAATTGGATATTTGTTCCGCTTTGTCTTTTTTGGTGAGGGAGATGTAGCACCGATGGCTAGAGAAGTTCTAAGGCAAAAAATTTCTAACCCCCGAAAGAGGCCTTATATTCACGTAAGTTGATTTTTTGTTTTATGCAAACAGTATATTTATCGCTCGGTTCTAATCTCGATAATCGCCTCTTAAACCTTGAGGCGGCCCTTTTAAGAATTACGCAAACTCTCGGTCGGGTTCAGGCTGTCTCTCGGGTTTATGTCTCTAAGGCTTTTGACATGAAGGATGCCACTTCGCCAGACTTTTATAATATTGTTTGCCGGCTCAAGACGGGTGCTTCTCCGCTTACAATTTTGGCTTCAATAAATTCCTTGGAGCTTTCGAGAGGGAGGGAGAGGTCCAAAAAAGGAGCTCTGTCGCGCAGTTTGGATATTGATATTCTTTTTTGTCAAAACGAAATTATTAAACTTTCAAATAAATTGGCAAATCTTGAAATTCCTCATTCAAAGGTCTGTGAAAGAGACTTTGTTCTCTTGCCCTTTGGTGATGTAGTTGAAAACGGTTGGCATCATCCAGAAAGTAAATTAAGTTACAATCAACTGCTAGAGGCTTTTAACAAAAGCTCACACACAAAAAATATTTTTTCTAATTTTAACTATAGTTTTCTGTAATAATTTTTGTAGTTTTTTATTTAAAATTGGTTGAAAAATAAATATGAAAGGTAAAAAGGGTTGGTGTTAGGGGCTTACCGCCAGCCCCTAACGACCCCGCTCTCGGGGAACTATCCCCGAACCCCAGAATTTTTCGATGGCGTGTCTGGCCGATTGCCCCTTACGGCTGGCGCCTGACGGGGCATCTTTAGGGTTGTTTTTCTTACTTTAAATTTTTCTATTTAGCTCACATTTATTTACTCTGATCTTTCCTTACTTTGGCAATAGCTTTAATCAAATGACAAATGAAAACACACAACCTCTTCTCTCAGTCAAGGATTTAAGAGTTAGTTTCCACTCTCAGGGACTAACTAAAGAGGCTGTCAAAGGAATTTCCTTTTCGATCAATCAGGCAGAAAGATTTGCTTTGGTCGGTGAGTCTGGCTCCGGAAAGTCTGTGACCTGTGCTTCCATTTTGGGTTTGCTTCCAACCAACGCCCGAGTGAGCGGACAAATGGTTTTTGAGCAAAATACCATCGATTTGTCTGACCAGGATAGTGATTTCATTAAACAAGCTAGAGGCAAGAAAATCGCTTATGTCCCTCAAAACCCGGTTACATCATTGAATCCGGTGAGGACTGTGTATAGCCAAATGCTTGAGACAGCCCAAATTTATTTTCCTTCAAAGACCGAAGATGAACTTAAAAACATTTGTCTTAATTCCTTAGAGGATGTGCAGATGGATGATTGTGAGCGTGTTTTTGCCGCTTACCCCTTTGAGCTTTCGGGGGGGATGTGCCAAAGGGTAATGATTGCAATGGCTTTAGTTGGAGAACCTAAGCTTTTGTTAGCCGATGAACCGACAACCGCTCTTGATGTGACGATTCAGGCTGAGATAATGTCTTTGTTGATTGAAGCAACCAAAAAGCGCAACCTGTCAATGTTACTAATTACCCACGATTTGGCTTTGGTTGCGCAAAGTTGCACAAGACTTGCTGTAATTAAAGATGGAGAATTATGCGAAGAGGGCCAAGTTAAGGCTCTTTACAGTGATCCGCAGCATCCATACACTAACCAATTGCTTGAGGCAGTTAAACTTTAATATTGTTGACAATTTGTAAAGAACGGTTAGTTTTAAGTTAATAGACTTAAATTTTTTGGCATTGTCTATGGCTGAAAAAAATTGTTTGTTGGATGATCACACTTCTATATTAATGGTCTTTATTAATGGCGGTTAAAAATGTCGGTCACCGAAGACAAAATTGAAGATAAAATTCTGGAGCACCACGAACTGCGCGATAGCGCGAATGAAGCTCTTTGGTCTTCGCTTTCGCAAAGCCCTTCAGAGCATCCCGTGCTCACACACAAGCAGCGCATGGTCAGTGTACTTTATCCTGATTTATTAAACTTCATCAAAAAGCTTGCCGAAGAAGAGCTCCCGCCCTATTCCTTAATCACCACCTCGCAAAACGAGAGGCAACTTGTCTTCTCAAACTCTTGCATCGAAGCGGTTCCGCTAAAGATTTGCAAGGATAGAATTGTAAAAAATTCTTTTTTCGTAAAATATCTTGGAGTGTCGGACAAAAACCGCAATTCCCTCATCCAGATTGAGCCTTTCCATTTGTATTTTAGAAAAGAAAACGATGGTTTGTTTACCGTTTATCTTTGTCGGGGTTTTAGTGAATTTCCAGCCGAAAACAAAGATTCTGCTTACGAGATAGACTTGGAGAAGTTAACCGATGAAGCTCCTTTAGAGCCTTTAAGCCGGTTTTTAAACCTAGTTTTGCAGGCGCGGGGTTATTAGTTTTTTAAGAATTTGTCTTGTTAAATTAATTTCTTGCTTTATAATTGCAACTTAGTTGCATTAATGAATATTTTGTGAAAGTCGGATTCCATTCCTCAGTCTTAAACTCTTCGCGCTTGCCTTCTAGTAGTGTTTTGCATAAACCTAGGAAGTCGCAGAGGTTGGTTTTGAATGTCAGCAAACAACATGTCAATGCGCAGCAAACTATTAATGAAGCTGACCCAAAAAAATATTTAGAAATTCATGAAGAAATAATAAAAGGTTTAATAAAAATAAGATGTTTAAAAGAAGGAGCAGCAAAAGCAGAAGATAAACTGCACGGTCAAATATTTGATGTCTTAGCCGAATACATTCTTGAACACTTCCCTGGGGAGTTTGAAAAAGGAAGAGGCAGTCCTTTGAGCACTAATATAAACGATATTAGGCAATCTACAAAAATGAAAGATTGGATTGATTCATTAAAACAAGCTCATGAGAAACAACAAAAAAATGATGAATTACAAGAGTTTTTCAATCTTTTAAAACCTTTCAAAGATAAAGCAACTTCTATGCCAGATCAATTTATTGAGCGTTGGAACGAAATTGCAACTATTCTTGGTGAAAATGATTTTATTATTTCTAAACAGATCTCGGATTCTACTCATCCTACAAGCGGCTCATCAAGGAGAGAGAACCAAAATTCTCCAGAAAAAACAGGCAAATACAGCACAGGCGTAATTGCTGGAATTGGTCTTACAGTCCTTACGGTTGCCTATCTAATTTATTCTTATCTTTCAAAACTATTATCAAATCAAGTTCAGCAAGCTAGCTTAACAGGCGGTGATGGAGCCGCTGTTCTTGCTTTAACAGAGAACAGCCCCAAGACAACCAATGGATTTATGCCCGCAGAAGTCCCAACCAAAGTAAGTTAAATTCAATCCAATGCAAGATTTAAACAAAAATTTAAACTCAATCAACCAAGTTCTTAAACAAAAGGGATACAGGCATTCTAAGCTTAGAGACTGTATTTTGAGCTTTCTCTTTAATGTCACAACACCAGCTACTGCCGCCGATATTCTTGCCCATTTAACCGGATATTTAGATAGTACGCCTAATAAAACTACTATTTACCGTGAGTTAGATACTTTAAAAAAAGAAAATTTAATCTTCGAAATCGACCTTTTGGACGGCAAAAAGAGATACGAGCTTAATAAGCATAACTCTGATTCGGAGCATTCCCACGTTGTTTGCACCGAATGTGGAAGTGTGGAATGTCTCGATTTGAATGATGAACTCTCCGATGGTTTGGTTCAATCTATCGATCCAATCAAGGAAACCGTCTTCGCCCAAAAAGGGTATAAAGTTACCAATCAGGTTTTACAGTTTTATGGAGTTTGTGAAACTTGTTTTTCTCTTGGTTTTTCTGTTGGTGTTTCTACCGGCGTCTCTTAGGTACTGAGGTTGTGAATCATTTCTCAAAAAATCATTTATGATTAATTTCATTATCTGCGCTTGTGGGTAAGTCATCTTTGTAGAATATTATTTATTGAGTGAGTTCTTGTTTATGATTAAGTACTTCATCACGCCTTCGTTTTGGTTTGCCCTGACCCTGATTTGCCTGATTTTTGAAATCTTAACTCCTGGATTTTTTCTCGGTACTTTTGCGGTGTCAGCTATTACAACCTCTATTACAGCTTTTTTTACAAAAGATTTTTATATTCAAATTTCGGTTTTTACGGTTACTAGTTTGTTGGTTTACTTCTTTCTGAGACCAATTTACTTAAAATACTTACAAACACATTCTGAAGAAACTAAATTTGGGTTCTCTTCTTTAGTTGGTAAAGTTGGTGAAGTTACAGAACCAATCGAGACTGGCAAGAGTGGCTATATAAAGATTGATGGCGACCAGTGGAGAGCTTTTTCGGAAACGCCCATCGAGACAGGCGCCCAGGCTAAAATTGTTAAAGTTGAAGGAAATACTGTTTGGATTGAAAAACAAGCAAGCCATGAGTAAAGCAATGAAAAAAAGTAATTTGAATTTGTATTAAATAATTATGCAGTTTGATGTAATAAGCCTTTTCCCCGAATTAGTAGAAAATTACTGTTCAATGGGAATCCTTGGCAGGGCTTTTTCAGAGAAGAGAGTTTGCTTAAATACTATCCAACTTCGCGATTTTGGAATTGGCAAATATAAAAAGGTAGACAATGAAATTTATGGCGGAGGGGTCGGTATGCTTCTTCGTCCAGAGCCCATCTTCGCGGCTCACCGTTCTGTAAAAAAATTGCCTAAGTGTAAAACGATTTTACTTTCGCCAAGTGGACAAACTCTTACTCAACCCTTTATCCGAGAAGAGTTGCTTCCACAGGAACAATTAATCATTCTTTGCGGACGTTATGAAGGATTTGATGAAAGGGTAATGAGTATTGTTGACCACAAGTTAAGTATTGGTAATTATGTTTTAACCGGCGGCGAGATTGGAGCTATGATTATTATTGATTCTGTTACTCGCTTAATCGAGGGAGTGCTTCCAAAAGGGCAATTAGCTCATGGAATGGATAGCTTCGCTGACCCGGAAGGTGAACTTCTTGAACCTCCTCAATATACTAGACCTGAAGAGTTCGAAGGAATGAAGGTCCCACCAGTTCTTTTGAGTGGAAATCACCCTGAAATTGAGAATTGGAGAAGGCAGAATAGCGAGAAATACGGCAAAAAAAGCTTAGCGGAAGAATAAAATGAAATCTAAAATTTTTCAAAGTTTATCTTTTAAACTCTCGATTTTTACAATCTTTTTGATTTCACTTGCTTTTGCTTTTTTTAATTCTAACTTTAATACAATTGCTCAGCAGGAGCCACCGCTCCCAGAAAAAATAAATAATTTAATCGAGCAAAGTTCTCTTAAAGACGCCTTCTGGTCAATTTCTATCCGTGATGATCAAAACAGATTGATCTATGACTTAAACTCTTCTAAACTTGTAACTCCCGCTTCCAATCTTAAAGTTGTAAGTAGTGCTGCGGTTTTGGATGAGCTTGGACCTGATTTTAAATTTACAACTAAAATTTATACAAAAAACCAGGTTATACAAGAAGTTGCACAAGAAGCTCCTCCAGAAGCCAATGAAGGAAAGATTGAAGGAACCCTTAATGGAGACATTTATCTCGTTGGTTACGGAGATCCATCAATTAATGGGATGGCCTACGGAGGAGAGAGGCTTTATGTTTTTAAAAAGCTAATCAAGCAACTCAAAGATTCCGGGATAACAGTCATAGAGGGTGATTTGATCGCTAACGATGGTTTCTTTGACCGTAAGTTTATACCTGATGGATGGCTTTGGGATGATTTGTCTTTTTATTATGCCGCTCCAATTGGGGCTTTGTCTTTTAACAATAATTGTGTTGATTTAGAGGTCAAAGCAAATGGTTCTCAGGGAGCTCGTCCCAAGGTTTCTTGGTTTCCTTTTAATACAAATCTCATAACAGTTGTGAACGAGCAAGTAATCACGGGTAAGGGCTATGGCTTTGAGGAGAGCTACGAAAGAGAGTTGGGTACAAACACCATTGTTCTGCGGAGCAGCATGCCTTCAGGTTATACAGAGGGGGAATCGATTACAGTAAAAGACCCAACGGCCTTTTTCGCGGATAGTTTAAAAAAATTCATGGAATCCGAAGGCATTACTTTGAAAGGAAAGGTTCTGCAGGAGCATACTTTCCCAGATTTCTCTGAGGCTAATGGTTTTAAACTTTTGGCTTCTCACGAATCAGTACCTGTCTCAGAGCTTTTAAAAGAGGTAAACAAGAACAGCAATAACTTTTATATTGAAATGTTGTTAAAAGCCGCTGCGGCTCATCAAATGCAGTCTCCTGGTAGTACTAAACTTGGCATTTTGTTAATCGAAAACTTTTTAAAAAAGCAGGAAATTGAAGCGAGTAAAATTCATTTAAAAGATGCTTCTGGACTGTCTCCAAATAATTTGGTAACCACCTCTCTGCTTTCAGAGCTTTTAGTAAAAATGAAAAAGCATCCTCACTTTGTGGTTTATAAAAAAAGTCTCTCCGAAGGAGGAGTTGACGGAAGTCTTGGAGGCCGCTTTGGCAAAGGACCTCTAAAGAGTAAATTTGTTGGTAAAACAGGCTATATAACAGGAGCCAGAGCACTCACTGGCTATCTCAAAACAGCAAAAAATCAAGATTTAGTGGTGAGTGTTGTAACAAACCACTTTACGGATAAAGTTTATGTCGTCGATTTGCTTCACCAAAATATTCTTGAAGCCATTTATGCGAGCAATTAAGACTAAATACAAATTAATTCAAATTCACAATTTCATAAATTAAAGGTTTACTCTAAAGCGCTCTGGAATTGTTTTTTCTATATGTGAAAATTTTTATTAAACTAATTTTTAAATTAGCCGTTGCATATTAAGGATTTTATATTTCACTTTTGAAGGGCGATTTGCAAGATATTGTCCAAAATAGACAATAACCCCAAACATTGTTAGCTTTTGTTAAAGAATCTGCAATACGTATGATCACAGTGCTACAAGTATTAATGTTTTGGGAAACTTTTATATTACGCAGCTGTCTTATTACTAATGATATTTGTTGATCTGTCTGAGTTCACGTAGCATTAATTCTTAAACTTGGGTAAGATATCATCAAATAATTTGTATTAAGATCAGTTCTTTATTTTCACTTAATTATCTACTAACCTATGAAGCAATCGGCTTTTCCTTCAAATCAAACAAGAAATAACCGGAGTTTTTTGTCTTTATTTTTTGTTCTTTTATTTTTGCTTAACCAAGCAACTTTAATAAAAGCAGACGACCGTAAAGGCAAATCTAAAGACCCAGAGCTTGCTCTAAATACTTACCATAATAAGCTCACAGAAGTAAAAGAAAACGCTGAAAATATCAGGAAAAAAGTTTCCACAGCCCGCAACAAGGAAAGAGTTGCGCTTGCTCAACTTCAAAAAACACAAAGAGAACTTTATAGAATTCAATCCAATTACATCAGTACTCAAAGAAAATTATTCAATATTGAAAGAGACATTCAGAGCGCTCAAAAAGGAATTCAGCAGATTGATAGTGAGGTTTTTAGCCAGACTTCACAGCTCAAAACTAATTTAAGAAAAATCTATATTCATAAAGTTGACATTCTTGCTTCTCTCGCAGAGGCTTTATTCGAATCCAACAGCATTGTTCAGTTTTTCAATACTCTCTATTATCAGAGAAGATTAATTAGTTACGAAATGGGCTTTATTAAAAGCATCCGTGAAAAACAACAACAGCTACGAGAACTCCAAGTTGTTTGGAGAAAAAAGCAAAGCGATCTTTCTAGCGTAATGGAAGAATCCGAGAAATTAAAGCAGGTTGTTTCGCTTAAAAAGAATGAGCAATACGATCTCGTAGACAGATTAAGAAAAGAAAGATTGGCTTACGAAGCAGCAGAAAGACAATTAGAAAAAGAATCGAGCAAATTGACTCGTACCATTCTTGAACTTTCTGATGGAAAAGGCATAGATCTTAAAGACTTAATCCAAACTTACTTTAATTTCCCTGTTAGAGCTGCAATTACTTCTCCTTTTGGTTATAGAATGCACCCCATCTTTAGGGTTCGCTCTTTCCATAGTGGAGTTGATTTAGGTGCACATTACGGTACGCCGATTAAAGCTTCCAATGGTGGTCTTATAATTTACTCTGGTTGGTACAGTGGTTACGGTAAGACTGTTATTGTCTCCCACGGTAGTGGTAAATCTACTCTTTATGCCCACATGGAAAGAGTGGCTGTAAACAATGGAGAGAAAGTTGCTCAAGGACAAACCGTTGGTTATGTTGGTTCTACAGGTTATTCAACAGGGCCTCACTTACATTTTGAATACAGGCTAGACGGAAAACCACAAAATCCACTTACGGTTCTTCGTTAATAGCTTGTGTCAACTCACATTTACGGAAAGCATGCTGTAGAAGCTCTTTTAAAGCAGTACCCGCACCAAGCAAAAAAGCTATGGTTCTCGCTTGATTCTTTGCCTCCCCAAATTGCAGCTCTTGTGGATTCTCCTTCCGGAAGCGGTTCTAGTCTTGCAAAAGAAAAGATTTTTAGCAAAGATTTAACTCGGAAATTTGGAATTAAAGATTTTGAAAGTCACCAAGGTCTTCTTCTAGAGCTCAAAGATGATTTGGAATCTTTTTTAAAAATAGGTTTAGAAGAATTAATAGTTGAGAGCAGTTTTAATGATAAACCTCTTCTGTGGCTGCCAACTATTCAGGATGCTCACAATCTTGGAGCGGTTATACGTTCGGTAGTGGCAAGCGGACAAATTGGTGGTTTAGTTATCCCTTCCAGAGGGTCTGTACCGATTAACCGAGTAGTGGCTAAAGTTAGCGCTGGAGCTTTATTCTTTACAAAGTTTGCCTACTCAAGTTCTTTTAAATCAACAGCAACAACCTTTAAAAACAGCGGTATTAAAATAATTACGCTAGAAAAGACGGCCAAAAGCCTTAGTTTGACTGATATAAATTTTGATGATTGGAATCCTTTTGTTTTAGTTGTTGGTGCCGAAGAAGATGGCGTGCCAAGAATAGTCTCTGAGATGGCAGATTGTAACGTCCAAATACCGCAGTCAAATGATATTGATTCCTTGAATCTTTCGGTTGCAACAGGGATTACCCTCTACGAAATACTTAGGCAGTCTATTGTAAAGTCAAAATAATACAAGATTAAAGATTGGTTGAATACTTTCAGGGTTTACTACTATCAACTATTAGTTATTGACATTGTATTTGCTTGATTCACGGTCGATTTGGGAATCTATTCATTAGTACTTTCGCAATTGAAGATTTGAGTGAATTTATACAATCATTGAATCAAGCTATTGAGCTGCATAAAGCTGGCAATTTAAAGCGAGCTAAGGCTATGTATATGAAGATTCTTTCAGACCATCCAAATCAGCCAGAGGCAAATCATATGCTCGGAGTAATTGCATATCAAGAGAAAGAGTATGAATTATCTATCAAACTTATTTCAAAAGCGATTGAGATTGAATCGGACAATCCTTCATATTATCTAAGCTTGGGAATGGCTTATCAGGAGAAGGGTGACCTAAATGAAGCAGAAGTTAGTTATCTTAAGGCTTTGAATAAAGGGGAAGAAAAATACGGTTTGGATTTTGTACCTTCCAAGTTTTATCTGGCTAACCGCTTTGAATCAGCTTTAAACAAAATTAAACAAAAAGGCAGCTCGCATGAGCTAAACAAAATATATTTAGGCTTAGCAGAAATTTTCTTTTCTAAAGCCCAGTTTGGCAAGTCTTTAGATGAACTGTTGAAAGCTAATGAGGGGATTTTGCAAGGAGTTGAATTGAAAAGATTTAATCTACAAATTGCCAAGTGTTACTTTGCGCTCTCTCAGGCACAAGACGGAGTAATAGCTTTTAAAAAAGCTTTGCTGTGGCAACCCTCTTTGGATGATTGTTTTGAAATGGAAAATTTCCTTACAGACAATAATCTTGATGAATTCTTGCCAAGGATAGCCCAAATCAAAAATACGATTGAAGAAAAATAAATACTTTTTTACCTCAAATTTACGGAAAAATTTTTGTTGCTCTTTCCAAGATTGTCAAGAGATTGTTAATATATCTTTATACGAACTTATATTCTGGTCTATGTTATTAGACTTACTTATTGTTCTAATTAACTTAAAAGAATTGGTTTAAAAGCGGATAGTTCACAAAAGTTGTCTATCACTAAGAGGAAGAAACATAAATGGAAGAGCTCAGCGAAAGCAAACATAAAGCACAAAGAAAAAAAATTTATGTAAAAGATAGTTCCTCGTCGATTGAAGATTTACTCGCTGATTCACCGAGCGAAAAGGATATTGAAGAAAAGTCTGAGTTCTTAAAAATTAAACCAATTAGCTTTGAAACCAAAACTCACAAAACTCTTAAAAATGCTAGAGAGAAGGCAAGTCAAGCTTCATCTCGACTTCCATCTCAAATTAATTACCCGAGATTGATTATTATAATTTCCCTGATTGCTTTAATTGCCGGCTTTGCTTTTTGGATTTTAGGTAAACAAAAAAGCTCTTCTACTCAGACAAAAGATGTTCAAACTGTGGCTGCGCCAATTGAAGGACAAACTTCTCAAGAAGCCATATTTCAAGCATCTGTCGATGCCGCTGATTTTTCGGATGATCCATTAGAAGACAAAGCTTTATCCTCTGAAGCAGCCGATGAAGCATTAAACGATAAAGACTTATCAGAATCAAATTCTTCCTTAGAATACCGAGATGGGTGGAATGCAACTTATCAATCCTTGGATTCTTTGTATACAACCGAAGAGCGCTCTTTGGTTATGCTACCAGCTTGGCTCATTGGTGCTCCGCAAAAGGATAGATGTTTTGGAGAAGCTAATAAGGACTGTCTGCCTAAAAATGTTTTAAAGATTAATAAACGTTTTTGTATTGAGACTAAATTTTCTAATAAATCCAGTGATGTTGAGATCGCTGAAGTGGTGGGTTATTTTGGTAATTCAGTAGACAAAAATATTAAAACTTTAAGCTTTGACCAATATACAGCGGGAAGACACAAAATTAAATCAGCAGGTGTTAAGCCAGGAGTTTCTTGGCGTTTGGTTAAATGCCCTTTTTAGAACGAGTTCTAGAGTAATTTCTAATATTTGTAACTCTTCCATCTAAATTGTACTTAGCAATAAAACTGCGATCTCCATATATATTTTGAAAACTCTCTGGCAATGCATCTGTAATTAAAATTAGAGATTGCCTACGCTCTTCCATAATTTCTTTAAACCAGGCAATTAAAGTGGGACATTTGTCAAATACTTCTTTACTAACAAAAAAAATCTTTCTGTTTTTTAGTTTTTCGATAAAGTAATTCCTGTATTGTTTATAAAAGTCAGTTTCGCTCTTTCCATTAAAGTCTGTAGGTACAACCTCAACATAAAATAAAGATTCACTTCTTTTTTGCTGCAAACAATTTACTAGATTGTCATTATCCGAAGGATCAATAAATAAATAGCCTTTTTTTCGATAACCTAAGCCTTTATAAGATAAGTTGCTAAGTGTATGTTGAAACTTTTCTAGCGGATTTAATAAGTCAAATTCTTGTCTAACTTCAGCTGCCCATTGATACATCTCTCTTGTATTTTTATCTCCTGAGGTTCTCGGTTTTACCATTTCTTGTTCTTGCTTTCTTAAAGCCAAAGCCCTGCTGGTTGGAACTAAAGCCAGAGTAGGATAAAGATTTGAATTAAAATGCATTGCAAGAATAAAAGGGATTGTAGAAGCTCCGGCTACTATCGTTGGAAAGCCTTTTGTAGTAAATAGTTTTTTTATTGGTTTTCTTGTGTCCGAAACCTTATCTTTAGCTTGCAACTGGGCTAATAAAGAATAGTTTGGTAATTTAGAACTTAAATAGCTTTGTATTTTTCTGATTGATATTGGTTTCATGAGCTAATTAGCTTTTGAAGACCAAAATATAGCCTATATAAAAGTATTTGTATTGATATTGAAGAATTTATTTACTATTTCTGTACAACATAATAATTTACCTAACAGTTTCATAAACTAAGCCTCTTTCGGTACGAGGGTCGGAAGCACCGGTAATTGTTCCGTTTTCCCAGTCCAGCTCAGCGGCTTGGACTGACCAGTAAAATTGCTTCCAAACATTAGTTTCTTTGTTTGGATAACTGTAGCCATATTTATCTTTGAGTGTTTTTTGTAAGTCTTTATCTATCAGCTCTCTTTCAGCGAAGATCACATCTGGCATCCATTGGTGATGTACTCTGCCAGCCGAGACTGCTTCGGTTATACTCATTCGTTGGTCTAAATAAGCCAAAAGAGCATTTAAAACAGCGCTAATTATTGTTGGGCCTCCCGGACTGCCCAAAGCCAAAATAGGCATTTCGTTTTGGTCGAAGACTATACTTGGAGTCATTGAACTCAAGGGGGTTTTGTTAGGCATTGGAGCATTTAAATTATTTCCTAAAAGTCCGTATTGATTGCTCTCGCTCACGATTGAGAAATCATCCAAGGTGTTGTTAAGAAGAATGCCTGTCCCTGGAATCACAAACCCAGAGCCAAGAGCCCCGTTTAATGAGCTGGTGATCACAACAATATTGCCCTCTTTATCGACCACTGTAAAATGGGTTGTTTCGGGTTTTTCCGAATTATTGTTGATTTGATTATCTAGTTGTTTGTCTAAATTAGGTATTTGACTGCTTGGAATATTTAGCTTGGAAAACTTTATAATGTGGGCAATTTCTTTAGCCCTCCTCTTGGAAAGCAAAGCTTGCTCATTAATTGTATTGAATTTTGGATCTCCCAATTTGCTTGCTCTGTCAGCGAAGCTAAACTTTAAGGCTTCAACCAAAAAGTGAATCCGCTCCGGTGATTTGTAGTCTAAATTTTGCAGCGGAAAATTTTCAAGAATATTTAAAGATTCCAAAAGGCAAATGCCTCCGGAACTGGGAAGCGGGAAAGAACAAACTTTATATTGATTGCGATAACTTCCACAAATTGGCTTGTGGACATAAACTTGGTAGTTTTTTAAATCTTGCTTGTCAATTATTCCTCCTGCTGCTTGCAAGGACTGCGAAATTTTGTCTCCAAGCTTTCCTTCATAAAAGCCCTTAGAGCCGTTGATTTGAATCTCTTTAATCGTGTGCGCCAAGTCACTCTGGACTAGCCTGTCACCAATTCTGCCACCAAGCGCTGGTACTTCGGTAGAGGGAAGAAAAATATTTTTGCTGTCGCTAAATTCAGCTAAAGTCTCTTTCTTGCGTTCAATGGCATTCTTCAAAGTTTTGTTTATTGGGAATCCGAAGGCAGCTAATCTAAACGGTTCATCCAAAAGGGTTTCTCTGTCGAGAGTGCCAAAATTCGTACGCAGATACTCTAATCCCTTAACCGTTCCGGGAATACCCCCAGCCTTAGGTCCTTTCATGAATTGATAGTCCTGCTGATTTATTTTGGCTGGAGCCCTCTCTCTAAAATCTATGGCTGTCAGCGATTTGTCTTTGCTTAAGTAAACTAGAGCAAATCCTCCACCACCTATTCCCGAGCCGTTAGGCTCAACCACACCAAGCGTGTATGCAGTTGTAATGGCTGCATCTACAGCGTTTCCGCCTATTGACAAAATTTTGGCTCCCGCGGCGCTAGCAATTTTATTTTGGGAAACCACCACGCCTTTTTCAAATACTCTCTGTTCAGTGTTTTGGCTTTGTCCTGCTAGAGAGCTTAAACAAACAAAAGCAGTTAAGAGAAAAATAAGTGGTTTTTTTTGCTTCAATGATTTGGCTCTGTAGATGAGTGATTTCATAATAAAAATTTAGATTGGGTTAAGGAGTATTGAGGGCTGGGAATACTATATTCCTAATTATAAATTTAGGAAACTTTTTAAATGTTAGACTAAAAAACTATTCACGAGATTGAAGAACTCGAACATTTAGCAATTGAGAAACTCAAGATTGGTCAATTAACCGAAGCAGTTGATCTGTTCAGGGAAGCCATTCATAAAGGTTCTTTCAATTTTAAAAGCCGTTTGCTTTTAACCAAAATTCTTGCTGATATGGATAAAGCAAAAAAAGACTCTCAACCAAATGTTTCCTCTATCACTTTGGATCAATGAAGACAGAAAAGAAAAACTTTTTTCAAAATTTTGCTAATGCCTTAAATAAAATCTTCAAACTAAAGAGCAAAAATTTTTCGGATAATTTGTCATCTCTGTCTTTGGAAGACCATTCTAATAACCAGCAAGCTTCCTTTATAAACTTTAGCAATACTCTCTGTTTAGGACAAACTAAAGGGTATGCGGATTTCTTGCCTTCTCAAAGCTGGCAATGGTTTACTAGTATTAAAAACTAATTACTTTTCGTACTTGGTTCTTGAGGTTCAGTAGCAACTTTGAGGCCTTTGATTAAATAAGCAATTTGGATAGTCCAGCTTAAAGCAATTAAAAAGCCAATATAAGCACTACTCTTTAAAAAGAAGCATCCAAAGGCTTGGATGATACACGAAGGAGTGGCTGCGAAAGTTGCAAGTTTAAAAATATCAGAGAATGGCATATTCCATTTTCCGGCAAAGGAAGCCAAGAGAGCCGCCAATAAATTAAAGATGGGCAGAGCAATTAAAACAATGCCAAAGAAAACAAGTGCAACTAAAACTATTGCAATTCCCGCTGTAAAAGTTGCAAGAGTGGTTTCTGAAAAAGTAATTGGGTCTCCAAAAATGGCTTTAGAAGAAGGATCTTTTTCGATTTTGGTGTAAGGAGTTTCTACTCTTTGCTTTCCATCGAAGAAGACAATTTTTGTTTTGGTGAAGATGATATACATAGGATATGTCTCTTCGAGCTTCGCGAGGTTTTCTCCGGAGTCAATGATGTAGTAAAGTTTTTTTGCTCCAGTTTTAGGAAACTTTCTTACATCTGGGAGTTTTAAGTTTTCGTCGAACTTTGCTTTCCCCTCTTGAATTTCAATCATGGGAATGCCAGCAAACATTTGCTCTAAATTATTTTTCAAAGGTAAATAGGTTGCTGCCGAATAGGCAAACGTAATGAGTATTGAGAGTACTAGTGAGTGAAAAACTATTTGTCCCCAGCTTGCTTTGGAAGCTATCGAATAGAATCCGAGATTGAAACAACTTTCCCAAAAGGCCGAAAAAAAATTGGGCTTTTTTAAATCTGGATTCATTGTGGGTGAGGTTTTAGTATTCTCAATATTCAAGTCAATTGCCTTTCGTATAAAAATGCTTTTAGTTGGGTTGATTTAAAGCTTTAACTTTTTCTCAGTTAGCTTCTAAACCAAATGAACGATCATTACAAGTTTATAACAGATTTACTTTCTTATTTTATTTTTTGATTTTAAGAAAAGCAATTTTGTTAAGATGCTTTGCTTAAAGCTCTGAAGCCCATTTGTAGCTAATTAGGCTCCTTTAACCCAAGTTAAAAAAGCTAAATGATATCTAAAGAAATTCGGTTGGTATTTTTAATTCCCAAATCACTCAATCAACCCTTAAATGATTTGGCATTCATTTGACGAATTAGCAATTAGACTTTAAGGTATGATCTAAATCTAAGCGAGGTATGATCTAATCACAACCTCTGTTAAAAACCAAGTTATTAACCTGCAAAATTAATGAAAAACGTCCGTTCAAATTTGCCAATACTTTTAATTTCTATATTAGCTCTAATTGTCGCTTTATCCTTTGGTTCTCAAAAAGATTCAGACGAAATAACATATAGTAATTTTAGAAAAATTGCCTTCAAGCAGTCCGAGACAGTTGAAAAGGCCTTTATTGAAGACAATGGCAACACTATTAGATTAGTACTTAAAGATGGTAAGAAAAAATTTGTTAATCTTCCTAAAAGTCTTAGCGGCCAAACAGAGCTCGCTACTGAATTAGACAAAGCTGGAATAGAGACTTCGGTTAAGGACTCCAAGACCGGAGATTTTCTTTTTATACTTCTTAACTTTGGACCTCTGCTTCTGCTCTTGCCTTTACTTTTTATTATGATGAGAGGGCTTCAAGCTGGTGGTGGTCAGGCTTTCAATTTCATTAAAAGTAAAGCCAAATTATTGGGTGAACAAAAAACCAAAATAACTTTCTCCGATGTTGCCGGAGTGGAGGAAGCGAAGGAAGAACTCAAAGAAGTTGTTGAATTCCTTAAAGATGGTGATAAATTTAGAGCTTTAGGAGCCAAAATCCCTAAAGGTGTTTTGCTGGTTGGTCCTCCTGGAACTGGTAAAACGCTCTTGGCCAAAGCTATTGCGGGTGAAGCCAATGTTCCTTTCTTTACAATTTCCGGTTCTGATTTCGTAGAGATGTTTGTTGGTGTTGGCGCCAGCCGCGTGAGAGACCTCTTTGAACAAGCCAGAAAGCAAGCCCCCTGTATTATTTTTGTGGACGAAATTGATGCCGTTGGAAGACAACGTGGAGCAACAGTGGGTGGGCATGATGAAAGAGAACAAACTCTAAATCAGCTTTTGGTAGAGATGGATGGCTTTGATAGCAACAATTCAAGCGTTATAATCCTTGCTGCAACTAACCGTCCAGATATTTTAGACAGCGCTTTGACTCGTCCGGGTCGCTTCGATAGACAAGTTGTGATCGATTATCCTGATTTGAGAGGCCGTGAAGAGATTTTGAAGGTTCATGCTCAAGGCAAGCCTTTGGCGGGTGAAGTTGACCTTAGAGTTCTTGCTAAGAGAACACCTGGCTTTACTGGAGCCCAATTAGCCAACTTCCTCAATGAAGGTGCATTGATTGCGGCCAGAAAAGACAAAAAACAAATCGAGAATGAAGATTTTGATGAGGCCATTGACAAAGTGATTGCAGGACCCAAGAAGGCTTTATGGTCTCCTTTCAAGGAGCGTGAAATGACAGCCTACCACGAAACAGGCCACGCGCTTTTGGCTTTTGGTGATGATTATGCAATGCCTTTGCACAAGTTAAGTATTATCCCTCGCGGCATGGCGCTCGGAGTAACCTGGTATGTACCAGAGGATGAACGTAATCACATTACAAAAAATATGCTTCTCTCACGGGTTAAGACTGCTCTTGGTGGGCGTGCTGCTGAAGAAATTATCTTTGGAGATGTTACGGCTGGAGCTGCTAACGATTTACAATACTGTACAAAAATTGCCCGCAAGATGGTAACCCAATTTGGGATGAGTGAATTGGGACCTGTTGCTTTCGGTAAAGACCGCGAGACCTTCCTCGGAGACTTTGGACACGTTAAAGATTATTCTGAAGACATTGCCAAGCAAATCGATGAAAAGGTTCAGGAGATAATTAACCACGCATATTTAGAAGCAAAGAGAATTCTTTCTTCCCAGCGTGAAATTATGGACGCCGTTGTTTTGGAGCTTCTGGACAAAGAAACCCTTGACCGCGAAGAGGTTGAACGTATTATCAAAGAAGTGCAAGAGAAGACCTTTAATTTTGAGCAGGCTCGCGAAAGAATTAAACTCCTTAAAGAAAAGATTGAGACCCGCGACGCGCAGCATCAGAGCAAAATGTCGCTTGCGGCTTGATATATCTGGTCAAGGACAATTTCATAGTTTAGAATTTGTTTATGAAAGCCAATTCTTCAAAAATACAAAAGAATTTGTTGAACATCGAGCCGGCTGTTATTAAGTGGGCTCGACTTGAAGCTGGATATACGGTTGAAGATATTGCAAAAAAATTAAATTTAAAAGAATCTTCCGTGATTTCTATAGAAGAAACAGGACTTATTAGCTTGCCTCAGCTTGAAAAGCTTGCTCATGAAGTATATAAAAGACCATTACTCTTTTTCTTTATGAAATCCCCTCCCTCATCAACAATAAAAAAAGATTTTAGAAGTGTCCAAGAAAACGAGATCGATTCTTTATCTCCCAAAATACGAGCGGTCATAAGGAAAGTAAAAAATTTCCAACTATCTCTTAAAGAACTTTATGATAACAAAAACCCTTTTGATCCTATTCATAAGAAATTTAAATTATCGATAAATTCAGATCCCATAGACTCAGCTAATAAGCTCAGAGAGTATTTAAACATAGAACCGCTTGACTTAAAAAAATTGAATAAAGATAAAGTTTATGATTTTTATAGAAATTTACTAGAGAAGAAGGGGGTTTTTGTTTTCCAATATGCTTTAGATGAGGCTTTCAGAGGGTTTGCCCTCTATGATAAAGAATTCCCTATTATTACTATAAGTTCCTATGATTTTCCTTCTGGTAAGACTTTTACTTTGTTTCATGAGTTGGCTCATATACTACTTAATACAAATGATCTTTTTAAAGATGATTTAAATAGTAATGAAGTCATTGAAATCTTTTGTAATAAATTTGCTGCGGAATTTCTTGTACCAATTTATGTTCTTCTAAACCACCAAATCGTTGTGAATCATTCTTCCATGGAGTGGGAAGAATCTGTTTTAGAAAGCTTAGCAAATGAATTTAAGGTAAGTAAGGAAACTATACTAAGAAGGCTTCTTGATTCAAATAAAACTACGAAACAGTACTATCTTTATTGTAGAAATAAATGGAAAATAGCTTTCAAACAACACAGAGATAAGCTAAAAGAAAGTGATGGAGGCCCTGCTCCATGGAGAACATGGATAGCTGAAAGAGGAAAAGGCTATACTCAAAGTATTTTAAACAGTTATTACTCTGGAACTATTGATGAAACAAAGGCTTCAGAATATTTAAATATAAAAATCAACTACTTTGATAAGCTTCAGGAGGCTTTGAAATAGTTGATAAATAAGGAAAAGCCAATTTATATTTTTGATACAAACATTTTTATACGTTGGTTTCGAGATTATCCTGAGGATGTTTTTCAAGGATTAAGCGAAAATATTAAATTTCTTATTGAACAAGAGTCCCGGGTGTTATCTTCATCGGAGGTTTTAGCAGAGCTTGAGAAGAGAGATGATAGTGTGTATAAGTATGCAAAAAGAAACAAAAAAATATTTATTCGCCCAACTGTTGATGAGATTCATTTCGTTCAAAATGAGGTTATGAATTACTCAAGTAAGATTGATCGCAATCGCAGAACTTATGCAGAAGTCAATAATATAGAGGTTTCAAATAAAATTCTTGCCGATCCTTGGGTTTTGGCTTTAGCCAAAGAGAACAAAGCTATACTAGTTACTGCGGAAACAAATAATAGTCCATATGGACTTAAAGTCATATGTGAACATTTCAAAGTTGTCTATCTCGAAATGAAAGATATGTTTAGAAGTGAGGGGTGGAAGTTTTAAGATTATGAATCCGGCAAAACAGAAGCAAGACCAAACAAGTCCTCAAACTAAAACCCAAATAATAGCTGAAGCAAAAAAGGTTATCAAAACCGAAGCTGATGCTTTAAATAAACTTATTGAGAATTTAGACGAAAATTTTATTCAAGCCGTTGAGAGAATCCTTCAAATCAAAGGCCGAGTGGTGGTGACTGGCATGGGTAAATCCGGGCACATTGCCAGCAAAATTGCGGCGACTTTGGCTAGTACCGGTACTCCTGCTTTTTTTGTTCATCCGGCTGAGCTTGCCCATGGGGATTTTGGAATGCTGACCGACGACGACTTAGTGATAGCCATCTCTAACAGCGGAGAGACAAGCGAGGTCACAAATATTTTGGTTCCAATCAAACGCCGAGGAATTCCTCTGGTTGGGATTACTTCTAATTCCAACTCCACACTGGCTGAGTATGCTGATACAGTGCTTGATTTGGGCGTTAACGAAGAAGCTTGCCCTCTTAATTTGGCACCAACTACAAGTACAACGGCAACTCTTGCTCTGGGAGATGCTTTGGCTGTTGTGCTTATGAAAGAGCGTGGGTTCTCGCGCGAAGATTTTGCCAAGTTTCATCCAGGTGGTGCGCTTGGTCGTAAGTTAATTAAAGTGTCGGATGTAATGAGAAAGGGTAGCGAGGAAATTCCAGTGGTTGCTCTAAACTCCTCTTACAAAGAGCTTCTTGAAGAAATAAGCCTTAAAAAACTTGGCTTCGCTTGTGTGGTTGATGAAAAAGGTAAACTACTGGGTATGGTCACCGATGGTGATTTGCGCCGCGCGCAGCTTAACTTTTCTGCAGAGGCTTACAGCAAGCAGGCTAAAGATATTATGAATACCTCTCCAAAGGTAATCTCGCAAGACGCTTTGGCCTATGAGGCTTTGCGTCTGATGGAAGAGTATAGAATCTCTGATTTAATTATTGTGTCGGCTGAGCAAAAGCCCATTGCAGTGATTGACTTGAAAGACTTGTTGAAGGTTGGGGTTTATTAAAGTTGGTATTAAAAAATTGCCTAAGAGAATTTATAAAACATAAGTCCCTAATTTTGAATTCTCAATAATTAGGGACTTATGTTTCTTTTAACGTTTTCAGAGAGAAGTTAAAAACTTAAATCTTAGAAGAACCAACAAAGCTGTTAACTTTAACGTTTAAATCGCCTGGCTGTTCGTAGTCTGAATCAACACTTGAAGCGAAAATCAAGTCCCCGTCAACCTGAATTCCTTTGTCATAAAACTTTTTGGCGGCTTCGATGAATTTAATTTCGGGTAAATCGTGGCTGATTCCTAAAAGATCTAAAGATTTTTGAATAAATCTGGCACCTTTGACGATGTATTCAATTGATTCAAAGCTGCTCTCAGTGCTAAAGAGCTCGGTGATTTTAGAAAGGGTAGTTGGCTGCTGATTCATGGAAATTCCTCTTCGAGTTCTGGCAATGACAATTACTAACATTTATTTATAACAAATAGGAATCAAGAATTAATATCGAAGTACATTTTCAAAAGTAATCTTTTACTCTTTGTTATTAAAAAAATGGCAAGTTTTTTATTTAGCCCCTTCCAGAAAAGTTTTTGAAACTTCGCTCTGCATTGAGGTATCCAAGAACTTAATTGAACCTTTTACAGAATTTTTTAATTGGCTTGGCTCTTTGGCATTGCCTTTGACTTCAAACTTAAAGTGTCTCGAAGATTGAAGCAATTCTCTCAATGTTCTTTCGTTTTCAAGTTCTTTAAATTTTTCTATATCTTCTTCGCTTTGACCGATATATTTGGGTTTTTTGGGCATAAAGCCAAAAACGTCTAAATCTACGATTGAGTTTTTGTAATCCCAATCCCCAAAGAGCTTCAAGTGGAGCGCGTTGGTGCCAACATAATTGGCCTCTTCAAGGCGAATTTTTTTCTGGTCGCCATCAAAGCTCCACTCGCCATCAATTAGCTTGAAGTTACCCTCTCCTTGTGGGTTACGGAATTTTTCAAGCGATGAGAAAAAACCACCTAAATTAAAAGGTCCTCCAAAAATGAGGTTAACCAAATGTAGATTTTTTGAGAGTTCTTGAACTTGAACTAGAGAGCCTTGCTGAATGGCGAATCTGCCGTAGGCATCTTCTGGAGGTTTGGAAGTTAAAAGTTCTTTGAAATTGCCTTTGAAGTTATATTCAAGTCTGCCTTTGCCGTTGTAATCACCTAAATTGTTAAATAGGTTGTTGCTTACGGTTTCTATATTCACTCCATCCATGCTGCCTGTAAAGAAACTATCCCAGTTCTTCAAATTAATATTCCCATTCAAGTTGATAACCCCGTCTGCTGCTTTGAGAGAAGTGCTTTCGATTACTAGTCTTTCTCTATCTTCAATGGTTGCTTGCGAAGAAAGATTAGTAATTTGAAGATTCTTGATTTTTCCTTTTCTGGTGTGTAAGTTGAGGGTTCCGTCTCCGTCTTTAGTGTCAACTTCAAGAGCAAAGTGCTTTCCATAAAGGATTCCATACTGTATATCGTGGACATTTTCTTCGGAGCGGAAGTTTACATGAAGATTTTTGAGCCAAGAATTTTTTTCTTTAGGGTCAAAATCAACTACGGCCAGTTGCCCCTTAAATTGTCCGCTAGCGTTTTCGTTGAACCAAATTTTAGAGAGCTCTTCAAGGTCGATCAAAGGG
>JANRMG010000100.1:0-16827 GCA_033761855.1 Candidatus Caenarcanales bacterium | reverse complement strand
GATAAGCCCATTAAAATTTAATTTTTATTCGCAGACCGGCTTGGCTTCAACCATTACAAACCAGCCACAGGTTTTAAATACAAATTCATCTTCTAGTAATGCTTCTGCAAAAACACTTAATTTTATAAATATTGGCGAAGCAATAGCCCAAGATAAAGGCAAAACCATAGATTCTAAGACGGTTAACACTTCTATTTACAGCTTTACTCAAGCTCTTTTTGAAATATTTGTTGGATTGATTGAAAAAAACAAAATCTCTCGCATTTTTGTAATTAATAGCTCCGAAGAACTGCTTGGCTCAAGCGCTCTTGTTTTAGACAGCACATTAAGAGCAGTAAATAGTCCAACCAATCTTCCGATCGATAAAATAATGGCTTTCGTTCAAGCTTCTATAGGAGCTGTTCTGTTCTGTGAATTGATATCTAAGTTCTCTCCCCACAAGAGCTTTCTCATGAATTTACCGCTTGCCGACAGAATTGGTAAAACAGGAAAGAATTTACTTGAGAACTTTTCAGACAAATTATCGCTTGACCAAAGCCAAGTAATGAACTTCTTAAAGGGCTCCCTAGGTTTAAGCTCGCTAGCGCTCGCTCTTTCGAAAAACCACTTAGCGAAAAATATAACCAATCCTCAGCAGCAAGATGCTTTCGAACGCTCTATGTGGATTGATTTAATCTGTGCATTTGAGGCTATGCTACTCTTCATTCCCGAAGGAAAAGCGCTCAGCACAATCGCACCAAAACTGTTTGGCGGATTTACTAAATTACCGGGAGCTCTAGGAAAGCTTTTCGGGGAATGGCCACTTGATTCTATTATTGAAAAAATCTATTTAGCAAGTTCTTGCTTTAAGCTCATGGCTGATTCAGTACCGTTTTTGCTTGGTTTAACTTCTCATAAAAAGCAGGAAGACTAAAAATTACATCCGTTCTGGAGCTGAAACCAAGAGCAAAGATAAGCCGCGCTGAAGAACTCTCTGAAAAGCCTTAATAATCAACAGTCGCGCCATGCTGAGCCCCTTCTTGGAATAATTGATTGCTCTACAATGCGAGTAGAAACTGTGGAATAAAGTTGCTAAATCCATTAAATAATAGGCAATGCTGCTCGGATTCATAGACTCAGCAGAGCGGTGCACTTCATTGCTAAAGAAAGAAAGTTTTTTAATTAACTCTTTGGTGGCAAGGATTTCTTTATCTTCCAATTCATTCTTCTCAAGAGCTAAAAGAATATTACCTTCTTGAATTGCTTTTTCCAACTCTTCTGAAGTGCAGATTGTTTCTTTGGTCTCAGCATGGGGCTGTAAAGCATTACGTATGATGCTGCAAGCACGCGCATGCGCATATTGAACATAAAAGACCGGGTTTTGGTCATCGGCTTTGGTGGCCAAATCAACATCAAAGACCATACGGTTATTGATGTGGCTCACCAAAAGAGTAAACCTAAAGGCATCAGCTCCAGTCTTCTCAACAACCTCTTCCACCGTAATTACCGAGCCATTACGCTTAGACATTTTCACTTCTTCGCCATTCTCTTGCAAGCTTACAAACTGGATAAAGAGAATATGAAATTTATCAGAATCTTTATCAAAAGCTTTGAGAGCTACTTTCAAGCTAATTTCTTGCCCCTGATGGTCGGCACCAAAAATATCCAAAAGTTCATCGGCTCTTTCAAATTTATCCAAATGGTAGGCTATATCGCCAGCCAGATAAGTTGGCTTTTTGTTTTCGGATTTTATTAAAACTCGGTCTCTTTCGTCACCAAGTTCTGATGATTTAAGCCATAGAGCACCTTCTTTTTCGTAAGTTAAATTTAAATTCTTGAGTTTTTGAATAGCTTGTTCTAAAGCACCTTTTTGGTGAAGGTCTTCTTTCTCACTCGTCCATTTATCAAACTTAACGTTAATCCGCTCCAGGACAAACTTTTGTTTATTCAAAATTCTATTTTTAACTTCTTCAGTCAACTGCTCAAGATTTAACCCTTCAGCGATGTCTATAACATAATCTTTTAAAAGTTCAGGAGGATAATCTCCCGGTTCAGAGGGTTGGTTTTTATAAATATTCCAAGCAGATTTGCCCAGTTTCTGTATCTGCTCACCGGCATCATTAATATAAAACTCGGTTAGTACTTCTCGCCCGGTTGCGCGGATAATTTCGGCCAATGCACTGCCTACCACGGCTCCTCTTCCATGGCCCAAGTGCAAATCCCCTGTCGGGTTGGCGGATACATATTCAATCATCAGCTTACCCGAACGTTGTTTCTTGCTTACCAGTTCTCCGTTCAAAAGATGCTTAACATTGATCTGGTGGGCTTTTTCGGTGAGACGAAAATTTATAAATCCAGGCGGAAGGATTTCCACGCTGCATATTTCCGCCAAATCATTTTCAATCGCAGCTTTAATTTGCTCGGCAAGCTGAACCGGAGGCTTTTTTAGTAGTTTATTAAAAACCAATGGTGCAGTAGTAGAGTAATCTCCATACTCTACACTCTTTGCGGCTTCTATCTTCAGTTTGTCTAATTCTGCATTAATTGTTTGTTCATCAAGCTCAAGCCCCTCCAGAGACCTTCTAAGGACAGAATAAATTTTTGTTTTTATAAAATCCTGAACCAGCATGGATTCAATTGGCACCGACTGAATTGACATTTAGAGAATTCCCTTTAACTAGAAGTTAAGCAGCTACGACTTATTTGAAAGACTTAATTATATAACCAACCATTTACAAGAATAAAATTGCATAGTTTTCGCTCCGCTATTTAACTTACCATCCATTAACGAACCGAGAGGGTTTACCTCCTCCAGCTTTATGCCATTCATCCGTATGAATTAGAAGGATAAACAAATTTTAAATTATGACAAATTATCAAAAAAGCAAAATGCTCAACATAAAAGAGAGTTCAAAGACAGTAATTTTTAAAACAATTGCCATAAGCTCTTTATTAATGATTGTTGCCTCAAATAGCCCACTTAAAATGCGAGCTGAAGATTTAACCAAAAGCCTAACTCAAAGAATAGATGAACGGATCACTTCGGAAGTAAAAAAGAATTTTCCATCCGTATCCCAGATTGAATCTTCGATTCCAAAGTTTTTGGGCAAAGCAGAAGAAAAATACTCGGATATTAAAGTAAGCTTTCCAAGCGGAATTCACAATGAAAAACTTATAGCGCAAGTCTGGGTCAAACAAAACGGAGAAGAAATCCTTTATGCAGTTCCTGTAAAGATAGCCCTGAAAGAATCACCCGTCACTAATGAAATCACTCTTGCAAACGGAATCTACAAACCTTCTAAAACAAACAAAGGAGCCTTATAGTCAACTTTAAGCAGTTTGATAAACTGGGTTATTTGGCTGTACTTTGTCGGTATAAGCTTCTGATGGTGTATATTGTGCATCGTCGTTCGGGTGGTCTTTTTTCTTTCGATGAATATGAAGCATATGTTTAAAGAAGTAAGCAACCTTTAGCAGACCAATTCCCATCAAACTAAAAATTGCAATATCGGTAGCAAACTTATTTACAGTTTTAAAGAAAGATAAATTCAGGAGATATCGCATTCCTCTTTCGGGCTTGACTCCGTCTTTCTTGTCACCGTCAATGAGCTTTCCAACGGGACCCTGTTGAAAAGTCGTATCTTGTCTAAGATTTTTCACAATGCCCAAATTACCGATCCAATCGTAAGCTGGATTACTATTTTTCTCCTTTGGCAATCCATCTTCCAAAAAGTCTCTAAAGAAGCGCGAGAAGAAAGAACCAAAAATTGCAATTCCAAAAGTTACAACTCCTTCAAAGCTCAAGTCCGGTGTGTTGTCAGCACTAGAAGCAAGTTGAGACTGCATATCTGTAGAGTTCCTTGACATTGCATTTGCCGCTTGTTTTGGCTTTGGAATAAAAGGAAGTAACAAGGAGACAAAGCTTTGTGCATAAAAAACTAAAAATTCAAGAATCTCTTGGCTTCGCTTGGAGCACTTAGCTGCAATTTTATAACAAAAATTAAAAAGCTCACCCTTGCGCCATGAATCTGTTAATCTCCATTTAGACATAGGCATTGAAGAGTTTTCTGAAGCTCGCCTCATTTCATCTGCTTTGTCAAAGAACTTATTTGTTAATAAAGGCCCAAAGAGAATAAAAGCCATTAAAGGAAGAGGCATATTGGGGTTAATCGCTATGGCTCTGGCTAAAGACATAACACCGATAGTTGAGCCAAGAATAAAGCGCCTATGCGTTCCATAAATTAGCTTATAAAGCTCGCTAAAAATTTTCTCTTTGGTATTTGAATTTGAGCTTTGAGAAGCTTGATTAACATGTTTATCAAAAAACTCCCAATACTTGTCAGCAATAATTGGATCATTGTCTGACATCTTGGACAAGACTTCTTTAAACTGTTCAAGCTCCGATTTAATCTCCAGTTCAGGCTTAACTTGTTTTTCAATTCGATCTTTAATCATTAGATCAAACTTCTTAGGCCTAATGTATTTAAGAAGCGTATAAGTGATTAAATAAGTTAAATAACTAAAAACCACGTCCACCGCAAAACCAGCAGTGTTGTGTTTCCAAGGCTGAAAGAGCCTCAGAGTCTGATCTTCAATTAACCTTTCATCATCGTCGTCTTGTTGCTTTTGCTGAGATTCATAAACAGCCTGTGAATTCAGGTTGCTTGAATTAAGATTGCTTTGGTTGTTTACATTTGTAGCAGCCGTTGACTTGCCTGCATTTAGCGGAAATAGTGGATTAGGATTTAATTGTGAAACCCTTACCATGTCTAGCGATCAACCCTCCAAAATCTTTTAGAAGTAGATGGACAACACGCTAAAGTAAGAGCATTGTTTTTTTTACGATAGTGATATATAATTCCCGAACTGCTTAAAGGGAATAACATAAAGAAGTTATCTTGTCTTACGCCATAAACAAGAATAGCTTCTTCGATAACGTTTTTGTAAAGAGAAATTAAAGATTCTAAGAATTTTAATATTTCCTTAATTTGTTTATCGGCCATTAGTTATTTCCTTTTTGCAAGAAGTTTTCAATCTATTTGCTTTTAACTATCCATTCCTTACAATTCTTTCGTTATTAATAGAAATATTAATACCTGAAGGCAGACTAGCTGCTCCTCCAGTACCAGAAGCTTGAGGAACCTGACCATATCCAGCACCCGTCAACCCACCACCAGGACTAGCAGTATAAGGAAGACCAGCGCCATTACCATTCACACCCGAAGGCATACCTCCTCCGGCTCCAGAATTATCTCCATTACCACTTCCACTTCCTGCTTGCCCATCTCCGCTGCCACCAGCTTTACCATTAGGATTAGGCGGTGGTTCTTGCTGCTGTTTAGTTGGTGGCGGAGTTTGGTTTTGAGAGGAATCTGCCGGAGGTTGAGAATTATTATCGGTGTTACTCGAACCATTTGAATCACCAGCCTGCTCGCTTTGAATATCATCATTGAATTTTATAAAAACATCTTTTTTCTCATCGAGGATTAAGTTGGCGAACCAATTTCTAACTATAAACAAGCTTCCAATCATTACGCTTGAAATTAATGGGTTATACCTTAATAAAGCCAAAAGTGAGAGACCAAAAGCAGGAGCATCAACAAGCCCTGCTCTGACTAAATATTGCCTATCAATTGTCTCTAGATCCGCTTTATCGTTAGGATGTTTAGTATCTTTAGAATGTATTTTTGCCAAAGTACGAGCATAAGCTTCGGACAAAAAGTCTTTTATGTAATAAATTAAACTAACAAATAAAAGACCAGACGGAATCAAACCCCACCCTGTACCCCGAGTTCTTAAGGTTTGCCAAGCTGCATTTTCTCTGGCTCTAGTTTTTGGTACTTGCCCATTTCTTTGGGATTTACCAGTTAACCAGCCAAATCCAGGCACTCTAAATCTATTTCGACCTATTGAAGATATAGCCATTTTTTAAATAAAGTTAATAAAATAATCGAGTTTTAAATAGTTCTAAAATTTATCTTAATTCAAGTATAGCTATACGCTTTAAATAAAGTAAAGGGAAGATTAAAGAAAAGTTTTTAAATTTAATAATTTATATAAGCAAAAAGCTTAAATACAAGCTTAAATAAGTGTTCAATTAATAGTCAAAACCATTTTTTCTTAAATGAACAGAAGGTTCATTTTGGTCTGAGTTGAGAAGCTGACCCGACAAAATTTTACCGAACATGATTACGTGATCTCCTTCGGTTTCCAAAATATTAGAAAGTTCACATTCTAAATAAGAAACAGCATCTTCAAGAATTAATGTATTGGAGTTTTTGGCTTTAATAGTATTAATGCCTTCAAATTTGGCTTCGCCAATACCTTTATAAAAGGAGCCTATCATTTTGGCATTTTCTTTACCCATGATATTTACCACAAAATACTTGGCTTTTTTGATTAATTCGAGACCTTTGCGATCTTTTTTGGTTGCGACGCTGACTGCTGGCGGTTCAAAGGATACTTGCTGAACCCATGACATGAGGATTCCATCCGGTTGATTAAGTTCTTGATTAAAAAAAGTAACAATAAAAAGACCACTTGGAATTTTGCCCAATGAGTGACTTATGCCTTCTCTCGCTTCGTCTGCCATATTTTTTGTAAATTGTTAACCTTTATATTTTAAACCGAATTGATAGTTTTTAATTTTTCTATTATCAAATCTTCTAAACAATCGATGAATAGAGAAGAGTTATTTAAACCTGGCACACGGTAGAGCTTGCCTCCACGCTCTTCTGCCAAATGAGTAATTTCAATTCCAATTTCATGGATAGTTTCGACGTGATCACTCACAAAACTAATTGGCACAATCACAGCTCTTGAACCCTGTCCCAGTTCTTCCACTACCTGGATCGTCGATGGTTCCAACCATTTGCCTTTTCCAAAGCGGCTTTGGAAAGCCAACACATAGTCCTGCCCGGGAAAGTTAGACATAATCGCTTCAACCGATTGTTTCGTTTCTTCGAAATAAGGATCACCTTTTTTAACATAGCTTTCTGGGATGCCATGGGCGCTAAAAATTAATTTAAAAGGCTTTTGCACATGCTGAATTTTTCTTTGAATTCTTTCTGTCCAGGCTTGAACAAACTTAGGATGATCAGGATAGCTTCGAACAAAATGGGTTTTGGCTTCTGGAAATGTTTTTGAAAGAAATTCCGTAATTTTCTCGAAGCTTGTTTTAGTAGTGGTTGTGGAATACTGAGGGAAAAGAGGCAAAACAATAAAATGATTAAACTTGGTTCCGCAGGCATTTAATTCTTGCATTAACTCTGTAGAAGAGGGTTTTCCGCAATTCATAAAGATAAATATTTTTAATCCAAGTCTTTTTTCTAGTCTCATGGCCTGAATTTGAGTTATTTCAACCAATGGCGATTTTCCACCAATCTCTTGGTAAAGCTTTACTGAAGTGGGAAGTCGCCTTGAAACAATAACTTGAGCCAAAAGTTTTTGAAAAGGCTTTAAAAAAAATGGCAGCTGAATCACATTGGGATCACCCAATAAATCAAGTAAGAACTCTTTGACTTCATCAATTGAACGAGGTCCACCAAGATTTGTAAGGATAATCGCTGTATTTTGCTTTTGCTGCATTGAAAGCTGATTTATAAAATAATTTGTTGAACGTTTTATTTATAACAGTTTTTGCTTTCATGCTCCTCATTAATTCTTTCGTCCAACAATATGAACATGTTATACTTATTAAATTAACTTTAATAAAATTCTATTAATTTTTTTATGTTGATCATCTGTCCAAAGTCTCAGAGACTGGATAAACCTATATACTTTCTTTCTCAGAAAGCAGCTTCGAATACAAATCCTATAAATAATACAGAGTTACTCAAAATTTCAGGAACTCAAAATAATAATTCTACAAATCAAACTCCATCTATCGAGAATCAACCTCCAGAAGATAATGCTCAAGATAATAATTGGTTATCTAAGGTTGCCTTAGCATGTGGCGCTCTAATATTATTGTCCAGCGCTTTATTTGTTGGAAGACACAAACAATTTAATCGAGAAGTAAATAAAAATAATCCTAACAGTTCCAATTTAAGAGATAGCTTAGGAAAGGAGAAAAAGGCTGCTTCAAACAATTTAGATGAAGGAACAGCTGGAACAGATGACAAATCCTCTTTAGAGATAATTAGTTCAGCTAACAGCAATCCCTCAGATAGTGGAAAAAGGGAATTTGTTAATACGATTGCTGTGGGCTTACCTCCATTTACGCCTCCAACCCCAGAGAAAATTCCAGAATCTGGCACTCTTTCAGTGGCCTCAGCAGGAGCTACTATCGTTCCTGCTATTACTACTAATTATAAACACAACTATATTCCTCCAAACAATCTAAAAGCAATAGGCATTGAGCAGAAACTCTTTACGCCTTCTGGAGGTGCTCCATTATGGAACTTGTTAATGAAAAATATCTTTGGTAGTGAATTTCAAGGTTTTCACATAAAAACAAGAATCACAAGCGACCTAAAACCTCGAATCCAATCTTTGATTCAAGGATTTCAGGAACTAAGAGAACATGAATTAGTGCTTTATAGAAAAAGGAACTTCAAGAAAGTGCCAAAATCAGAACTCTACAATACCTCAATTATTGGGGGATTCAGTAAACAGATTTTAGAAAATTTAATTAAAGAATTAAATTTTTACGGACATGTTTCTTATGAACTAGAAGACTTTGGTGACAGTAGCCTGCCTTCTTCGGATAATGAATTTACTGAACCAATCCCAACATCCAATATTCTCTTTAGAGATGGACAATTAGAAATTAAACAAGAATACTTACGAGGTAACAGTTTTTTAGTTTTTCCTGTATGCCGTGAACAAAAGCAGAATTCAGGTGTCTTTGGAAAAGCAACAAAATATTGGCTTTCTTACTTTAACGTACACACTTTAAATTTATTAAGATACTTGAAGCTTAGAAAAGAAATAAGCAAAGCCTCAGACGAAGATTTGAGACCTACTCTACAAGAATACAAAAGAGTCGCAAGAAGAATCAAGCATGAATTACCACCACATGATTTATTGGTCTTAGAAGCGCAAATGGCAAAACTAACAGAGGATGCTTTAAGAACAATTGAAAAAGATGTTCTAGTCGTAGATGCAAACTACGAATTAAAGCAACTAGAAGGCTTACTAGATTATTTAAATCACAAAGTTAAAGAATCAGAAAGAGAAGTAAAAACCGTACATCATCTTGAATATCCATTGCTTGCTGCTAGGGCTTCTTACAGACTTACGGCTATTTATGAACATTTATTAGCCAAACATGCGTATTTGCTCGGTCTAGAGGAGCTTCCGCCAGTATATACAAGGGAAGAACTAATTGGCAGGGGCAATAGCTTTTTACAAAAAATACAAACCTTAAAACAAGAATCCATTTCTCATCTTAATACTGCCAGAATAAGGCTTAATGACAACTCCTCACTGTTTAGAAGCTGGTTTGGCGTTGATGACGACGCAGAATTTATGGAGAGCCCGGATAATGACGCTCATAGTAAATGGCTTGACCATAAGATTACAAGCTACAATGATCTCCTTATTAAGTTACTTGATAATCCTGATACTAGTTATGTCACTCGGTATAACACATTTGAGGTCTTGCATAATTATTGGACTACTCTGACCAAAAACCCTTAAACAAAATTTTATTTAAAAAAGCTTAAACTCTTGCACTTCAAAGTCCCTAAGCTTCTCTAAAGATTCAAGCATTTCCTCTTGTGTTGTAGTTGCCGCACCAGACTTGCGAACCACAATACTAGCTGCAAGATTTCCAAGGATAATAGACTCTAGCAACGAGAGTCCACTTGCAATTCCAAAGCAAACACAGGCCGAGACAGTATCTCCAGCCCCTGTCACATCAAAGACTTCAGCTTTGTTAAAAGCAGGAATTAAAAAGGCTTTGCCCAAAGTATTATCAAAACTATTGTCGAAAAGGGCCATGCCAGAGGAACCACGAGTGATTAAAAAGTTTGTTCGCTCACCTACCTTTTTTGCTAAAAGTTTCTTAACCGAAGCAATACTACTGCCAGAGCTAAAATCCAAAGACTGGTTCAATTCTTTTTCGGTGTCTGGCTCGTTTGGAGTAAGAAGAAAAGTTCCTTTAAAACGATTAAAAGAAGAACTGGGATCAACCACAACTCTTGAGTTTAAATTGATAATTTGCTGAACAACTTCGTCATTTAACAAACCCAAAATAAAGTCCGAGATAAGGATACAGTCAGCATCTTCGGAGTTTTTTTTGATTAAATCTAGAAGCTCTTTGGACTCTGAAGCCGAAATGTCTTTTTTATTTTGTCTATCAATCCGCAAAACCTGCTGAGAGAGGGAAGTGCCAGCATGACTAAGATTGCTTCCTTGATTAGTTGATAGAATGCGGGTTTTTAGAGTAGTGGGTTTGCTATCGATTTCGATTGTTTGAAAATTAATTTTATTCTTCTCGCAGATTCTTGCCATCTCTTTAGCAGCATTATCTCGCCCGACAGAGCCAATTAATGTTACATTGGCTCCAAGATGAGCAGCATTTATTGCCGCATTGGCTGCACCTCCCAGACGATAGTAACTTTCTTTGTATTCTAAAATTAAAACCGGTGCTTCGCGAGAAATACGCTCTGGATAACCAATTAAATATTCATCTAAAATCAAATCTCCAATTACAACAATTTTGGGTTTGCTGTTTTTTAAATTTATAAGAGCTTTTTGAATCTGTTTAATTGGTGATTTCATGAATTAATTTGCAAACTTAATAACCACTTCCTTCTGTGGATCTTTAACCAAATTTAACTCTTTACTCGCAACTGCAAGCTGAGCCTTACCATGAGACTTTTGAATTTCTTTAACTTGCTTAAGCATTCCTTTGTTTTCAGTGAGAATAGACGAATAAGACTTCTGTATATCTCCAAGCTGAATAAAACTTTTAGTAATATTCCAGCTGTTAAGGAACAAACCTCTCCAAGCCTGAATCGCCACACAACTTATAAAACAAAGAAAAAGTATTTGTTTAAAGGCCTCTAATCTAAATTTCATATTTTAAACCGAAAATATTATGTTTAGTATTTATGATTCTCAAGAACACAAAGAGTTCCTTAGTTCTGAAGAAGATTTTCAGGAAATCAGCATTTCCTTTTTAACTGACTCTTCTTTAAAGTTTTTTACAAACTGACTGAAAGAACTAAGAGGATAGGCTGCAAATCTTGGCATTAATTCGGCCGCTGTTTTAAAACCACCAACCGAATATTCATTGTGCATTTGAAGAGCAGCATTAATATAGCCTAATACGCTTCCATTCACGTTAGCGGCCATGGTTGTCTCGTCACCTAGAATGAATTTATGGGTTGACTTTTGGCCTTGATAGGTTATTCCAGTAATTTCAACATTTGTTGAAACCGGCTTTTTTGGATTTTTTGTATCAACTATACCGCCCACCGACACTCTGTCGGCTGGGCAAATACCTGCAAGTTCGAGCATGATGTCATCAGCATGTTCCATATTTACAAGCTCAAGAATGCCGTTTCTCTTTTCAAGCTCTGAATCAATCTCTTGTTCAGTCATTTGAGAAACTTTATTTACACTAAAATCTTTAAGATGAGCAATGTCTTCTCTAATTGTGGCCCGGTAGGCTTGCCAGTTAGCAATACCAACACCAAAAGTAATTTTTACGGATTCAATCTCAACAAAGGATTGACAGGCAACGCTCACAGCAGCTGTAAGCATCCCTGGAGTTGCTCCGCAACCAGCTACATACAAAACATTTTTCTCTCTCAAAGATGAATCCAAGGATGCCAATTCTTTTAAAGCACTTGTACGCTTTATGGCATCAACGATTACACCAGTATAGTCAGTGCTTGCCAAAATATTCTGAGTTAACGTATGAAGAAAATTATTTGGAATATTGGGAAGGGCATAAAAAATTGCATCAATGTCTTTTGCATGTTTACTCATTAACTCTCTGATTGAATCAGCGCTTTCAACTGAATCATCGATAGAAGCTAAAGATTTTGAGCGGTTTAAATCAACCGACAACTGTTCGGTGTTAAGGCCATCTTTTTGGAAAATGTACCCGGTTTTATCAGCTATTGCAACTAAGTTTAAGCAAGGTCTTTTGGTTAACAACTTAACCATTTCAGTTCCCAAGCCGCCTGCTCCCAGAATGGCAACTTTTGGTAACAAATTCTTAGCAACAGAGTTTTTCATCTTATCTTTTTGTAAGTGATTGCAATTCTAGCGAAATACAAAAAAAATTACCCTGAATGAGTTTTTCAAAATCTATACTTGCTTAAATTTTATTTAATTGAGATTACAAAAATAAAAATCTAATAAATCGAATCAGAAAAGACATCTTTAAGCATCTCTTCAGAAACATTCTTTACAACCTCGCAACGACCGATGGTACCTGAAGGAACAATGAATTTTACGGTATTACCTTCGGATTTTTTGTCATACTCAAAGTGTCTGATAAGCTCTGTGGGAGTAAAGCCAAATTTTTTCTCAATAAAATAAGGCAAACCATAAGATTTAACTTGGTTGATAATCGCCTCGAAAACCCCCGAAGGAATTTTATTTAGCTTCAATCCCAATCTTGCAGCCAAGCAAATACCAATTGAAACCGCCTCACCATGAGCAATTCGATAGCGACTGGCCGCTTCAAGAGAATGCCCAAAGGTATGTCCAAGATTCAACATAATCCTTGAATCTCCCGTCTCAAACTCATCTTTAGATACAACAAGAGCCTTAGACTTGGCACATTCAGCTATCATATGCTCAATTGTTTGATAGTTGGAACGAGTAACAATTGATGCTTTGTTGTCTGAGAGCCATTTATGGAAGAGTCCACCATCTTCTTTAATGAAAGAATATTTTAAAACTTCACTCAATCCATGTTTCCATTCAAGCTCTGGAAGACTATGTAAAGTAGCCAAATCACTAACAACTAAACAAGGTTGATGAAAGGCACCAACTAAATTTTTACCCGAAAGTCCAAGATTGACTCCTGTCTTACCACCAATTGATGAATCCACCATTGAGAGCAAAGTCGTGGGCAGCTGAACCACTCTAATTCCTCGGGTGTAAATGGAAGCTACAAAGCCTGCCAAATCACCAATTACTCCACCTCCGAGAGCCAAAACAATGCCTTGCCTGCCCATTTTTAGCTCTATCATTTTTGTTAAAAGTTTTTCGGCCGAAGACCAAGTCTTAATTGATTCCCCAATATTAAGCTGTTCTACATGTACAGAGAATCCCGCATCCGTAAGAGTTTTAACAAGTTTTATTCCATAAAGATTATTTAAATTGTGGTGGGTAATTAATAAAAGTTTTGGCAAAGATTCAGAAAGATGTAGCTTGCCCTTTAGAAGCAAAGGAAGCTTGTTTAAAGCACCTTCTTCTATTTCAATTGAGTATCTAAAAGAAGGTCTATTAAGTGGAACCTCTACAATTTTTGCCATATTACTGCCTTGATTCAGAGCGGATTAACGATTGATAAAAGCTAAGGTTAGCCACCAAAAGCCACAGGATTATTTGAATTTGTGGTCTTAGAATTACAATATCAAAAAGGCCATTAAATAGCAGACCGATCAAACTGCAAAGTATTGCTAAAACCACAAATAAATCTAATAATTTTTTAGATTTATTTTCTGTACCTTTTGATGGTTTCGTGCTCTTAATAACTTCTATACCACTTTTTGATAATGAAAAAATTAAAAATAACAAAGCAGCAATCCCTAAAAAGCCCATCTCAACAGCAAGTTCAAGGAACAAACTATAGGCACCAAGCGCACTATATTTAGCATCCATGTATACCCCATAACCCAAATAAAAACTTTTAGAACCCGGACCAATTCCAAAAATCGGGTTATCGGCAATCATTTGCAAGCAAGCCTTCCAAACATTCAAACGGAAGGAATTACTGCTATGCTCGTAAGAGCTAAAAATTGTAAGCAAACGATTATAAAAAGTAGGCTTAGAAATTAAATAAAGCCCCGCTCCAAAGCCACCCAAAGAGAAAAGTAAACCCGCCCAAAAAGATTTTGTGTACCTGATGATACAAAAAGCAATAAATGCAAGTTGCACCCCCAAAGATAACCAAGCACCACGACTTCCCGTTTGAAAAGCCAAATATAAGCTCACCAAGACCATTAATCCAAAGAACAAAGATAAAACATAAGACACCAATTTATTGCCTCGCTCTTTTGAAGAGAGAAAGGACAAAAAGGCAAAAAGTAAAGATAAAGGCCAGAGTCCTAATAAATAGGCTCCATACAAATTTGGATTTAAAAAAGACGAATATACTCGGCTAAATGTTTCGCTGAGAGGGATGTTTGGGTCTTCCCAAGTAGCCAGAGCTTCTGCTCCGAACATTGCTTGTTTTAGTCCTTCCAAGTTAGCCCACAAGAGACCGATTGAGGCACATGCAAAAAGGGCCAAACAATCGTTTCGGCTTTTGACAACAAAGCGAATGGCAACATAGAAGAAAAAATAAAAAGAATATTTTATGAGTCCAGAAAGACTTTCCTTAAAAAACGGCGAGGCACACGTCGCAAACAGTGCAA
This sequence comes from Candidatus Caenarcanales bacterium, assembly GCA_033761855.1. Taxonomy (GTDB): domain Bacteria; phylum Cyanobacteriota; class Vampirovibrionia; order Caenarcaniphilales; family Caenarcanaceae; genus JANRMG01. The sequence goes on along the minus strand of JANRMG010000100.1, from coordinate 2,299 downwards.
CCAATAAAAGCGCAAGAACTGAATAATCAATCAGATTTGGTTTGTAGCTTTCAAGGACAGCTCTCAGACAATGAAGATTAACAAAGGAATTACTAGACAGGCTCTTCCATTTTTGAAAGAACTCATAAGCAAAGCTTAAAAATGACCAAGCAATGAAAACAGCCATCAAAACGGCGAGCCCAGATTTGTCCTCGGCTCCTGCATAGCGAGGCAAAGAGACACAAGCAAAAATTAAACAGAGAACAAATAAAGGTATTTTTGAATTTAAAATTTTTGCCACTTAATTTTCCTTTTGTTTAGTAATCCCCCACACCCACCATTAGAAGCTAAAGTTAATAAAGGCAGGCGCCCTCTTTAATAAAGGGGGCCGAGAAACAATTTACAATTTCACTAATTGGTTTTGTTCGAGGGGGGATTAGTCTTGGATGAAGAATTCTTCTCTGGCAACAAATCAACAATATAGCCATCAACCCTATACAAAGCACCCTCTAAAGAAATACGAGTGCCGATTTTCAACTGGTTTCCATGCGAAAGATAACCATTGGTGGTCGATAGAGCCTCTTTGTCTTGAAGAGTTAATCTGCACTGCCACAAGAATGGCTCTTTAAAAGGTTCTGTATTGGCCGCAACGGTGGGAATGCTCACCCGGCGAAGGAAATAACGGTCTGTAGAAAGAGGAATACAGTTAGAACTTATTATCTTTAGCTTTCCATGAGGTCTGTTACGAATTATTAAATTAGAAAACTCTCCTTCGATAAAAAGATCTTTATGAGTGGAAGGAACCTCCGATAGCCACAAATCAAGATTCACGGTTTCGCTGCCTTTTATGGCTTTATTAATGCCACCAACTTTAAACTTGCTATATAAAAACCCAAATCCGCTCAAGATGAAGGTGACCGCTATAATGATGATAGCTGTTTTATTAATCGATGATTTTTCGCTTGTCATTTTATGTGTTGTCTGTCAATTTAGCTTTCTTCTAGAATACAAATTAGAAGGATACAAATAAGATACAAAATTTATTTACAAAAAGCATGAAGAAAAATATAGCCATTACATACGGGGATCCAAAGGGAATTGGCCCAGAAATTTTGCAAAAGATTCTTGAATCAGCTGAACTGGAGAAGTATGCAACAAATATTAATTTTGCAATTTACGGCAACAAACAACTGTTTACTAATCTTTTTTTATCTAATGTGTCCTTTGTTGATTCATCTGGATTTTTGAGTGCTGAGGAAAGCGGCGATCCGGGACACCACAGTTTTAAATGCTTAGAAAGAGCAATCCAAGATGCTTTGTTAGGCCAAATCCAAGGATTGGTAACCGGGCCCATTTCTAAGCACAATTGGAGCGAAGCTGGTTATAACTACAAAGGCCAAACCGAATTACTGGGCGAAAAATTTAACACAAGTCCCGAAATGCTTTTCTTGGGTTCGAAACAATTAGTCAAAACAAACTTTCAAAAACACCAATGGCGGATTATGCTTTTAACGAGGCATGTTGCCCTCAAAGAGGTTTCTGGGCTAATTAATTTGGAAAGGCTTAGAGAGGCAAGCCAGATTTTAAAAAAATTCTTAACCGAAAAATGTAAGATTCAAAATCCCAGAATTGCTTTAGCAGGCATCAATCCTCACGCTGGAGAAAAGGGAGAAATTGGTAGAGAAGAAATTGATTATTTAACCGATTGGTGTTCGCAACTTGGAATCGAAGGGCCTTTTTCGCCGGACGAAATTTGGTACCAATCATCGCAAGCTTATATGAAAGATCTTCCGCAAGAATTTGATGCTTATTTAGCGCCTTACCACGACCAAGTGCTGCCACTGATTAAAACTGTTACAAACTTAAGCGCGGTAAACACCACTATTGGACTTCCCATTCTAAGAACTTCTCCGGATCACGGTACTGCTTTTGGTCTAGTTGGCAAAAATCTGGCGGATCATAAGCCCTTTTTGGAGGCTATAAAAACTTGTGTTGAGTTGGTTTAACTTATAGCTTTAACTGCTCGCAACAACATGTTATGATATATTTATTAAAATTTTTAAAAAGTTATGAATTTAAATATCCAAGTTATAAGAAACAAACATAAAAGAGCTTTAAAGACATTCAAGAGCAATCATTCTAGCCAAGCAAAGAAAACTGCAAAGGCTCATTTAATTTTTAATTCTCCTGGTGCTTCGAGCAGAGAATTCCATCCAAAAATAATTGAAGCTGCAGGCAGAATAAAAGGACTAATTGAAAGCAATCAATCAAATCCTAATATCGGTGGTTATCAAACTTATGGTAGCTTCAGTCCCGAGCA
>JANRMG010000099.1:0-9188 GCA_033761855.1 Candidatus Caenarcanales bacterium | reverse complement strand
AAAACTCGGGGCTATGTCTCTCTTTTTATCAGTATTACCTCTTTATGCGTAAGTCCTAAATAAATTCCAAAAACCTGAATAAGCATCCGACAATGTCTAATGGCTTACAAAAAAAGGCATCGCCTCGATTGAAGCTGAATTCGGTTAAAAGTACTCAATCAACTGTACAACTCGCTGATTTAACTAGACATCTGGGAGATTACAATAAAATTGGAGAAGTGTTATTTCCAGTTGTTGAAAAGATGGATATTGGTCAAGGTGCTTTAAGGCAGGCTTTGCAAATAGATATAACAAAAACTTACGAAGAAAATGTTCAAAGAATTCTTGACTGCATGAGGTATGACAAAATTGATGACTATGCAGAAGGACTACATATTGCTAGATGCAAAGATGGTTTTTCTGTTAATTACAAAATGAATTTCGATATTTTGAATGACTTTGGAATGTGTTATGAACTTGCTTCCAAAACAGCAGCTTGGTTGCAAATTATGTATCCTGAAAAAATTTATCGAATAGGCCAGGATAAAGAAAGACCCTCTGGTTGGAATCATTGCTTTGTATTAGAAGAAAGGCCAGATGAAGAATACTTTGTAATAGATCCAAGTAAAAACAGAATGGGTCGTCTGTCTGAAACGGGTGAATGGGATAAATCGGGAAAAAACTACACATTGGATGAACTCAGACAAGTTCATTCTTCTGGTAACGCAGAAGTTGTAGTATTTCTAAGAATTAAAGAAAAAGATTCAGAAGGAAAATTTTTTATCTTACCTCTTCTTTCTCCAAGACATTTTCATGAAGATTCCAATATTGAACCATTTGGAATTTCTCTTCTTTTTAATACAGAATCTAATTTCCCTTTCTTATTTGTTCAGTTTCCTAAAGTTTCTGGTGAGGGTTTTTCTCTTTATCCATTAATCAGCTTAACTGATTTGACTCAAAGCTTGTCCAACAGAGGAATTCATCTACCTTCAGAAGTTGTTGAAAGAATTTTAGATATGTGGAGAAAAATTTACGACAAAGGAAATTATAGATTTTCAGACAAAACCATTAAGGAATATGAGGGAGAATTCAACCAAAAAAACTAGCCTAAAAAGTTTGTTTGGGTTCAAACATTCAGTTTGATTGGCGGTATTGTGGAATTTATTCTACATGTCTGATTTAGGTTTTAATCCTTACTATACTCCCCTCGATAATCTCGTGGGTTCCTCTGGAATTGGCTCCCGCCAAGAATTGGCTGCGGAGCAGATGATTGGCCGCTCCGAATTAGGTAATGTTTTAAATCAGCCAGGAGCCAAGGCCGGAAAGCAGTCTTTTGATGAAGTACTAAAACAGTATTCGAAATCCGCTACAACCAATAATCCTAAGACCGAAGATTTTTCGGGTTGTCACCCTTTGATTCCAATAGCTTGCGACTACCAAAGTGCCATCGACAACGGACAACAATCTCTGCAAGAACAGATTGATAAAACAATCCAAAATATTACAAACGCCGACAAACCTGGTTACAAAAAAGTTTTACCTTTCTTAGATAAATTTGGAAATGTAGTTGTTGATCAAAGCACTGGAACGCTCGAAAGAACCAATTGGTATTTAGATTTGGCAATTGCTGGTGAAGGTAAGGGCTTCAAGCTCGCCAACGGAGAATACACTCGTGACGGAAGATTTAGACTGGATGCGGCTGGAAAGCCAGTTACAGTCGAAGGCGGAATCCCTCTTGAAATCTGCTACAAAGATGGAGCCTCCATCGATTGGAGCATGAAAGAATTAAAAATTGATTTAGAAGGCAAAGTCCTCGATGTGAACACTGGTTTGGAGCTTGGGCACGTTGTTGCAGACAAAAAAGAATCGGGCAAAGTTTTGCAAAAATATTTAGAGAAATCTAATGTCAACCTTCCGGTTGAATTTATGGGATTAGCGCAGAAATTTAGGTTGTTTGAACTAACCAGTAATATTTTTGCTACTGGCTCCAAGCTCGATGGAGAAGCAATTCAGCTTGCCAGAAATACTTAAAATAATCTTTTTGGACTAGAGAATCCCTCTTGAATTGAGGATTAATAAAGATAGAGTAAATCTTTTTTGCTGTTCGTTTTGTTTAGCCCCCATCCCGACCTTCCCCTAAAGGAGGAAGGAGTAGAAAAGTCCCTCTGGCAAGGGGGATTGAGAGGGTTTCTCAACTCATTTCATGCGGCTAGGAAAGAATATCTTATTAAACCTTTAGAGATAACTAAATGTACTTCGATTCCTTAGTAACTCAACTCCAAGACAAAACCGAAAGGGCTTTCTACGAGCTTGAGATCAACACTAAAAATATCACTAATATAAACACTCCGGGTTACAAAAAAGAGCGTGTTCACACTTTTGATGAAATTCTTAATGGTGAAGACGAAACCCAAATGCTGCAAAAGAGTATGGAACCCGGCAAGTTAAATATTACCCATATTCATAGTGATGTTTCTCTTGAAGGGCAAGGCTTTTTTGTGCTTTTGAACAAACACGACGAAACCGTGCTAACCAGAAATCTTAACCTGGGCCGTAACAAGGATGGATACTTAACTTCGGGTGAGGATTTGGTTTTTCCTAAAGTGAAGGTTGCCAACAATTTTTCCGGTATAAAAGTTGATACAAACGGTGATGTGTGGGGCAAGAAGTCCGACGGTAGCATGGTTAAAGTAACCACTTTGGAAGTGGTGAACTATCCAGCGGCCGATAAGCTCTGCTTTGACGGTAAGTACTACTACCCAACCGAAGAGGCCGGAGAAGCCATGCATGCCTGTTTAGGAGTTAAAGGCCAAACAATGGTAAGGCAAGAAACACAAGAGGGTTCCAATGTAGATGGGCCTCTTGAATTTGCTAAGTTCAATATGGTTAACCAAAAAATTTCTACACTTGCCAGATTGAATCAGTTAATTAACACGTCTCAAAGAGATTACATAAGAACTTTAACCTCAGCTATTGGTTAATGATAAAAAATTCAAAACTAAAATTAAAGAGAGAAAACAATGTCTAACCCCACCACAAATGCTTCAATTCCCCAGTTCAACCCAAACCAGTTTGGATTGCTCGGGTTACCTAACAGTGGTTTTTTTAATGGCCTTGGTGCCTATCCTTTGGGTGGTTTCGGTGCAACCACAAGTTCAACCGATGGAAGCTTCGATTCACTATTTAGCTCTCTTAATTCAAGTGGTACCTTTGGTCCAGGTCTTTATAACAACCTTGGTCCTGCGGGTTCTAATCCTCAAGCCATTGCAACCGCAACCGAAGGAGCTCATGCTTTTACTTCTTCTCTCTTAAATCGTGTTTCCCCTTTGGATTTGCCACCCGAAGCGCTTTATTCAAGCTCAGTCTTTGGCAGACAAAGTAGCGGAATGTCTTTTCTAGATACGCTGGGCACAATGACAACCAGCTTGGCTGGAATAATAGATTTTGGGCAGGATTCCAGAACTAGACAATTACTTATTTCAGTAAGTCCAGCCATTGGAGCACTTAATGGAGTGTTTGGGATTTTTCAGGGTCTAAGAGCTGCAAACAATACCCCAACAGTAAGGACAATGTCTACTCCAGAAGCTATCGAGGATTACAAATCAGACGATGATAGTTTTAGTCTTTATTGATTGAATGAAAAGAAATTAAAAACATAAAAATATATAGACATCAAGATAAAGTTAAGATAAGATTAAATTAGGACTTTAATTTATTACTATAAAAAGTCGCCTTTAAAGAAAATCTATTTCAACTCTTTATAAATTAACTTTTAATGACTGTTAGCCGCCCATCAAATCTTAGGCAGCAATTTTTGTCTGGCACTTTGGTCCGATCTGGGGCTCGATCCAGTGGGGCTTTAGCCTTTAATTTTTTTCAGCCATCTCAACAAAATAATCCATCAAATAATAATCAAACTTCTAGTTCCAATTCATCCAATGATGATTACACTGTAATAGTCGATGGAAATGGCAAAAGTCCGACTGGAAACTATCTCATTAAGGGTAGGGTTGGCTGGTTAAATACCCGAGATTTAAGAGTGGTTTACCAAAAGAGCGATTTAAGGCAAGATGCAAGCGGTAATTTCGTACCTAAACCAGTGGAAGATTCTCCTGAAGAGAAATACGAAGCTGATCTAAAGCCTGGCGAAAAAAATATGGAACATTGGTCAGAACGCTCTACATGTTATACCTCAATTAATGATGGAGCAACTCTTTTGGGTGCTGTTCATGCTGGGAAAGAACCAAAGATAATTTCTAAAGAAGGTGATTTGTGGCAATCCGGCTCTAAATCGAGGTTTGTGAATGATGGCGATTATAAATATTTTGAGGCTAATCCAAATTGTGATTTATCAATTTTTGTTGAAAATACTGACAGAGGCTATCGAAAGACGATTGAGTGGTTAAGTTCGATTATGCTCAATCCCAAGATTCCCTTGGACTGTAATCAAATAGATTCTAATGAGTTCAAATCTCTGCAATTTGTTACTAACCGTCTCCCTGGAACTAGACAAGAACAAATCAACGGTCGAATCTACGACAAAGTTAGAAATCACACCCAAAATGGTCAAGCAAGCCTCATTAAAGGCCAAACCATAGGCGTTAACCAGAATGAATATCGCATTTATGGTGTAATTCCAAGAGACGAAAACAGTAAATGTATTTATCACGGAGCCTCGGGTTCACCGGTTTTAATAGGCAAGGACGGTTTTGTGGGTGTGTTGTCAGCAGCAGAACTTTACTATAATATGCCAGATAATTACTCTCCGGAAGAGGCGCGATATTATAATGAAATGCAAAAATTTTTCTTAAAAGCTCTTCGACATTCAGGTTTCATAAGTAAAGAAGACCAAGCCAGCTATAAAAATTTTATGCAAAAATACAATATTATTCATGTTACACCGCTTACAAAGCAAGTAGCTGCTTCTTTACTCACTCAGGTTAGTAAAGAATACGAGAAATTCAAGAAACAACAATGGCAGAGCAATATGGCTAATGCCTCTGGAAACCTCACCCCAACCCTCTCCTGAGAGAGAAGGAGTTTTGTAGGGCTCAGCATGCTGAGCCCGTTTTCTCAAGCATTATCTCTTTACAACTCCAAAACCTCTTTCAGCCAATCTTTAATTAAAGGCAATTCATCCATTGGATCAATGGTGTGAGTTTTTGGAAACTCTTGGTAATTTACTTTAAGTCCTTTATCTTTGAGCATTTGTGCGTCTTCTCTGGCTCTAGAAACCGGTATTAAATCATCGTAAGTACCGTGAGTTAACAAAATATTTTGCTTAAAAGCCGAAGGGTTGAGTTCATTCAAAGATTGACCTCTATTGAAGAGATAACCGCTCATTCCGCAAAAACCAGCAAAAACTCTTTGGTTCTTTAGAGCTACTTCTAGACTCATAACACAACCCTGAGAAAAACCAAACCAGGCAATTTCATCTTCTTTAAAATCTAAAGTAATGAGTTCCTCGATTAAGGCAAAAAGTTTATGGCGACTGTTTTTTACTGCGGTTTTTTCTTCGGGCGTTAAGGTTTCGTCTTTAAGCCAACCATCGCGGACTTCGTACCATGAATAACCATCGTAATAAGGAGTAGGTGCATTAAGCATTAAATAATTTAAATTAGCAAAGTTAAAAATATCTGGAGCCCAAGAATAACCTTCCAGGCTGTCTCCTAAGCCATGCATAATAATTAAAAGTTTTTTGGATTCGTGATTTTGGGCCGGAATAAAAAGGTTGGACAAAGAGTTAATTTTCATAATTGTTTTTTTAGAGAGCTTCTTAATAAGTCTTTAGTTTCAATCGATTATAAAGAGGCATAATATTAATTAGATAGAGCCTTATTTTTAGGTTCTCTGATTTTCTCCCAGGAATTCCTATATAAACAATAAATCGATGAAGGGTGGCTTAAGCGATATTATCCTCGCACTAGGGATTTTTGCCGTTATGGCAATCATCATTGTGCCTTTGCCCGCTTTTTTATTAGATTTATTTATTTGTTTTAACATTGCAATTTCGATTATTTTGCTCGGCACATCTTTATTTTTGAACAGACCAATTGATTTGGCTATTTTGCCAACGGCTATCTTAACAGCCACCCTCTTTCGCTTGTCGCTTAACATAGCTTCCACCCGTATGATTCTCTCTTATGGATATGCTGGAGAAGTAATTGAAACTTTTGGAAAAGTAATTGCTGGGGGAAACGTTGCGGTTGGGGTGATTTTGTTCATTGTTATCACCATCGTACAGTTCATGGTAATAACCAAAGGTGCTGAGAGAATTGCCGAAGTTTCCGCGCGTTTCGCTTTAGATGCTATGCCCGGAAAACAAATGGCTATCGATGGAGAATTGAATTCCGGTTTAATTACTCCTGAAGTTGCTCAAGTCCGCCGAAAAGAATTAGAAAGAGAAAGCTCACTCTTCGGTTCCATGGACGGTGCGAGCAAATTCGTAAAGGGAGACGCAATCGCAGGGATCATCATGACGATTGTAAACATGATCGGCGGGCTTGGAATTGGTGTTTTGCAAAAAGGTTTAGACCCCGGTTATGCAGCCAGCAAATATATGATACTTTCGATCGGGGACGCCTTGGGAGCGCAAATTCCAGCGCTAATTACCGCTGTTGCAACTGGTTTAATTGTTACTCGTTCCACTTCTTCGGGTGAGAGCTTAAGTTCGGATGTAATCACTCAGTTTATGCAAAACCCAATGGCATTAATTGTGGCTGGTGCTCTTACTTGTATGATGGGCTTTTTGCCGGGTATGCCATGGTTTTTATTCATACCAATTGGTGTTGCTATTTCTTTTATTGGGATCAACGCTATGAGAGTTGGTCAAGTCCAAGAATCATCGAGCATGGAAACTCAAATCCAAGAGCAGTCTAAGCCGCCCACTACGCCAGAACAAATGTATAGCTTGCTCGGTGTGGATGCACTTTCGGTTCATGTTGGTAGTAACTTAATTGAACTTGCCGATCCCTCAAGCGGTGGACGATTAATCGAAGACATCGGTGCTCTGCGGCAACACATGACCCTTACTTTTGGTTATATTCTTCCACCAGTGCGGATCTGCGATGCTAGAACCATTGGCCCCTACGAATACCGGATTATTGTTCGTGGCAACACAGTTGCCAGTTCAGAAGTTTATCCGCAAAGATATTTGATTTTAAAATCCCATTGGGACAAGTTATTTAACGCGCCTCCACCCAATGCTTTGAATGCATGGGAGCCAAATCTAAAGGAACCTGCCTATTGGGTTCAGCCAGATTATTTGGAAGGATTGGTAAAAGAACGTAAATGGAACAGACCTTATTTGACACCAGTTCAAGCCATTACTTACCACCTCTCCGAGACTGTGATTATGCACATTGAGGAGCTGTTTACAAAAGTCGATGTTCGCAAGATTATTGATCAGGTAAGGCAAGTTGATCCACCCCTCGTTGACAATGTAATACCTGGTATTTTGCAAATCACTGATGTACGAAAGATTCTCATCAATCTGCTTAAAGAAAAAGTCAGTATAAGAGATATTCATTATATTCTTGAGCGTCTTGAGGACTTTGGTATGAGCATACGCGATGCTGATTTGCTCTCGGAAAAAATACGTATGTGTTTGGCTCGTCAGATTTGCTCGCAGCATGCGGTTGACAAAACTATTCTTGCCATTACTTTAAGCCCTGAAATTGAGCAATTAATGGAAGAATCACTACAAAGGATTGAAGACAAGTTTGTGCTTACCCTCGATCCAGAACAGGCCCGTAAGATTATTGGCAAGATTATAGATACTTGTAACGAAGTTTATGTTCAGCTCGAAAGAAGACCAGTAATAGTCTGTAATCCTGGAATCCGTCTTCCATTGGCCCGTTTCATACAAAACTTTGATACTCAAATAGTAACTATGTCCTATGTTGAGCTTTCCACCGACTTTAAAGTGGAAATTTTAAATACCATAGAAGTTAATGATCTTGATTCGGCGAGTGTAATGACTCTGCCGGGAAGTATGCAGGAAGTTTAGGATTTATCACCTCCCCCTCCTCCTTGACAGGAGGAGCTAAGAAAAAATTTTAAGTTCCCCCTGTCAAGGGGGTTAGGAGGCGACTCCAGCTTACAATGGGGCAAATCAATTGCTCAACCTACAAATCACAGAGTGGCAAGGGTTAGGTTCAAAGAAAATTTATTTTTTAGTACTCGTCTTAAACCTCAAACGTTATAAAATGTTAGGTCTTAATATTTATTTTTATTATGGGCACCACTTCTAAAATAGTTACTTCCAAACGTCTCTCGCAGCTTTCAATCTACGTTTTTGCCGAATTGGCAGAGCTGAAAAAAGACCTCGATCCAAACTGGTTGATAGATTTGTCTTTGGGAAGCCCAGACTCGCAGACGCCCTCTCCGATTTTAGAGACCCTAAGCGAAAAGCTACACGAAATAAAAAATCATGGTTACCCACCCTTTGACGGTAAACTCTCTCTGAGACAAGAAATTTGCAAATGGTTTGAGCGTCGGTTTGGAGTTAAGTTAAACGAAAAACAGGTTTTACCACTAATTGGTTCTAAAGAAGGCTTGGCTCATTTGCCTCTTGCCTTCATCGATCCGGGCGATGTCTCTTTGGTTCCTAATCCACATTATCCGGTGCATGCTCGCGGAACACAAATTGCAGGCGGAGAAGTCCATTTTATGCCGCTCAAGAAAGAAAATGCTTTTCTTCCAGACTTGTCAGCTGTTCCGCAGAGTGTTATAGCAAAGACCAAAATGATGATTCTTAGCTATCCAAATAACCCAACAGGAGCTATAGCTAATCCTCAATTTATGAAGCAAGCCACCGATTTTGTTAGAAAAAACGGCTTTTTGCTCTGCAATGATTTAGCTTATTCAGAGCTTGGCTTTAATGGACACAAACCGCAAAGTTTTTTTGAGTATCTCTCTTTGGATGAGCCTGCTATTGAGTTTTTTACTTTTTCTAAAACCTATCACATGGCGGGTTGGCGTATTGGTTTTTGTGTTGGTAACGAAGAAATCGTGCAAACTCTTTATGCCTTAAAGAGCAATATGGATTACGGAGTTTCTGGGACAATTCAAGATACAGCACTCAAAGCGCTTTCTATGCCAGAAAGCTACTATATAGGGCTGCAGGATATGTATCAAAAGCGTGCCGAGCTTTGCTATAAGACTTTGACAGAAAAATTAGGTTGGGAAATCTTCAAACCTGGCGGTGC
>JANRMG010000098.1:0-4216 GCA_033761855.1 Candidatus Caenarcanales bacterium | reverse complement strand
GGTCGCAGCGTGAAAATCAGTGATTTGGTTGGCGAAAAACTTTCTGAAGATTTTGTTAATTCTGTCTTCGAGAGCTTAAGCAGAGATTCGCGTTGGAGAAAAGTTTTTTCCTCTTGTTGTTTTCTTTTGCCTTTTACTAATGAAAGCTTTCAGAGCCAATATTTGTTGGTCTCTGAATATGCGGATGAAACTTTTTGTGAAGAACTAGAGCGAGAGCTTCTGAAGTCCCACCATTATAAACTTGCCCGAACTCTTGGACAGCTCGCTGAGCTCAAGTTGAAGACAGTAAATCAATTAATTTCTAAAACCCAAAGTTTTTTCTGTCAGCAAAAAGAAATGAAACTTGGAGACTTAAAGGATTTTCATTTGTTGGCTGATCAAGAGCTAGCTTGGGACTTGCTTTATAGTTTAGACTTTAAATCACCTGTCTAGAAGTTTGGCAGTTTCCTGGTTGGAACAAGGCTCAAAAAGATTTTTATCGAAAACAGCTTGAACTATTTCTTCCATTCCCGGTTGATTGGCTAGGTTCATCAAAAGCCGCAGTTTAGTTTTAGTTGTATTTTGATTGTCAATTTCCTCCAAGATTTCAATCTTGGCTTTTCCTTTCAATTCACCAAACTCACGGTGTATTGTGTTTAAGAGAGAAAGCTCACCAACCCGAACCATGGAAGCGTAAGCACTTAATTTGTCGATTAAGTCAGCTTTATGTTTTAAGCTAAAGGATGCTGGTCTCAATAAGCTTTTTCCGGAAATCGTATGGATAGCTTCATCTTTTAGAATTTTTTGGAAGTCTTCCTTAAGCTCTTTATCTTGGCAGCCTTTGCTAAGTTGTAAGTAGTGATTCAGCCCCCAACCTTCAAGAATAATTTGCACTAAATAGAGCAATTTTTGGGGTTCAAGTTCTTCGATGATCTGGTGAAGAAGTAGGAGAAAAGGGCTTTGATTCAAATAGTTGATGTTCTTAGAAATTCTGTTTTTTAAAATTTCAAGATGACAAGCCTCATCAGAGGCCATAAGAGAATAAAATTGTGCGTCTTCAGTAAACTCTGAATTCACAATCATCTTTGCGCTGAATTTAATACCAGCTTTTTCAATAAAGTAAGCTTCGTTTAAAAGATTGGATGAGCAAGAAGCTAAAATATTCTCTTTTTGTAAAGTGCTCATTGAGCTAAATAGTTTTGAATGATGTAAGTTAAAGTGTTGAGCTCCCCAGTAGATGTGGCTTTTGGTACTTTGGTTTTCAGCTGCGGATTTTTTCTTTTTTAGGTGAACAAAGCTTTTGTGGGAATGCAATACTTTGTGAAAATCATCGTCAGAGCTTCTATCAGGAAGATTAAAATTTGCTTTAGTGTTTAATTCTTTCATAGCTTTGACCTAGACAGTGATTTGAGATGTGGAGGCTTTTGTTGCTTCGGGCAGCCTGGTGAAATACTGCTCTTCGAGATGATTTATATAAGTTAAAACAGTTTTATCGAGAGGAATAGGTCTTTGAAGATTAAATTTAATTGTCTGAAAAACCTTGGTATCGCCCATCCCAAAGTATTGGTCGCCCAAAAAAGTGATGAAGGCTATAAACCAATTAAAAAGCCATCCGAAGAAGCCCTTTCTTTTTTCGTTCAAATAAATTGCTTGCCCTTCCGTCTTTCCATCAGCTGTTGGCCTAAGAGCAAACATTAGATACAAATGTAAAACATCTGGTCCAAATGTAACTGTTCCAAGGTTGCCGAACCAGTAGCTCAAGGAGTAAGTCCACTGGGCTTTATAAAAAAGTCCAAAGAGCTTATAAATCAAATTGTTCTTTGGAACCTTGCCTTCATTGTGAAAATGAATATTATGTCTGTTGATTATTTGAGCTCGCATTTTCAAGCTTGTGTTGGGCATATTATGCACTGAGTGGAAGTGTTGCTCATCGATGGCATTAATCATCACAACGTTTGGGTGGCAATTCTTAAAAAACTTATTTCCCAAAACACTAAAAACCTCTTTGCCTTCTAGTTCGGGCGCTTGAGGGAAAGCCTCTGGAGGCTCCTTTTCACTTAGCCAAATCCAAATCATTCCATAACGTTCAAAACATTTCCAGCTCTTTACCGATGCAAAGCCTTCAACCAAGGAGTTGAGACAGGGAACTTGTATACATTCACCATTAGAATAATACTTCCAGTGATGAAAAAAACATCTTAAACCTTCGCCTTCAACCTTCCCTTCGGCAAAATGAGCGCCCATATGGGCGCAATAAGCATCAAAAATTTTTACTTCTCCGCTTTCGGTCCTGAAAACGGCTAATTCTTTATCGATGATTTTTACTGCTTTGATTTGTTTTCTTTTCAGCTTATTGGAAGCTAGTACCCAATACCATCCTTCAGTAATTATTTCTGAATTGTTAAAAACTTTATACATTCTCTTATAGATTTATTTTAGGTATCTCTAATTCCTTTAAAAGCCTATTCCAAGAGGCTTGGTGTAAAATTTCATTATAAAATTCATCTTTAAATAATACTAAAGCTCTCTTCTTAAAATTCTTTTCACTGATTTCACAAAAGCAAACCAATTCATCACCCTCACCAAAACCGGGATTTTGGCTTTGGAAGAAGTTTGCTTCGGGATGATTTTTGGTCTTTTGATTAAGCCCAGCCCACTCTTCCTTCAAAAATCCTTTGGTTTCAGGGAATTTAATTATTCCTCTTTTTTCATCAAAGCATTGGCCAAACTTCATTTTGGTAATTAAGTCTCTTTTCTCTTTCCAGCCCCTTGGAATGAATGCTTCAGGGCGAGGATAAAACTCTTTAAAAAAAAGATTTAAGTAACGATAAGTTCGGTGGCCTTTAACCAGCAATAGCCAAAACCAAGGTATTGTATTCATTTGTCTGTAAATCTTACCGGTTAGGCCTAGCCAAGCTTTAATTAGAATATTACTTCCCCAATATTCGTGTTTAATAATTGTGTCACCCGAATAAACAATTCCAAAGCTCTCACCTTTCAGAGCAGCCGTAAAAATCAAAAGACTTGAAAAGCCCACTAATTGCTCTGATTGATTGAAAATAAGAATACAAAAATTTTTGTTTTGCAGATCTTCTTGAAAAAGCGCTTCTGATGTTCCGCCATAGTATTTCTCATAGATCTCATACATGGTGTCTTTCAACTTGTTCTCTAGGTCAGTAACAGCAAGAATCTTTGCCTTTAAAACTTCTTTAGATTTTGTCGTTTTTGTAAGCATTATTTTGTGCTCTTCGAGATTAAGTCTGTAAGCCAGCTGGCCGGCATGTACTGGCAAAGCAACTGAAAAACTTTGGTTTTCTTTCCGATTGGCCATTTGGAATAGGTCTTAAGTTTGCCTTGTGATTTTAAGCTGATGAGTTTAACTATTAAATCGGCTACTTCCTGAAAATCCGTTTGTGTCTGGAAGAAGCTATTTTTGCTTTCCATGATTTGGCCATACCTTTTAGCTGAATCGGAGAAAGAGGTTTTGTAAGGTCCAGGATGAACAGTAGCAACTGACAATTTATCTTTTGTATTCTCGCAAGCAACACTCATGCTGAAGCTATCCATTGCTGCTTTACTGGCTGAATAGGCAAACATGGTAGGAAGGCCCAGAAAACTTGCAATCGAGCTTATATTGATGATTAGACCGCCATCTTTAATATTATTTAGTAAAGGTAAAAACTTTTGTGTCATGGCTACTGAAGAGAAAAAATTAGTTTCAAATTGTTGCTTAATTTCTTCAAGGGGTAAATCTTCAAGGCGTCCAACCAGACCATAACCTACATTATTAATTAAAACATCGAGGGTTTTACCTTGAGTCTTCGAAATTTCCTCAAATACTGAATCAATTTCCTGATGGTTGAGTACATCTAATTTTAAGATCTTTAAATTCTTGTATTTCTCGCTCAGTTCATGAAGTTTGTGAGCATTCTTGGGTTCCCTCGCAGTTGCATAAACAGTAAGCTCTTGTTTAGATAATTCTTCGGCAAACAGGAGTCCAAAACCTTTACTAGAACCGGTAAGCAAAACACTTTTAGAATTCATAATTTAATGTGTCTTATCAAAAAATTTAATTAGTAGCAAAAGTTTATTTTAATTAATAAGTTTTTGCTAGTTTTCGTATCCATCTATAAAAATCTCTGGCTAACCGGGAAGAAGAGTACCTAAATACGGGAAAAAGAGTACCCAGCATTGTCAAGACAACAGAGTCGAGATCATTTGCTTCTTTCTCTGGAAG
>JANRMG010000097.1:0-3640 GCA_033761855.1 Candidatus Caenarcanales bacterium | reverse complement strand
CCGCTTTAACACAATAATGTCTTTAGGGGTTGCCAAGAATTTTTTTTTTACCTATCCTAGTTAGACCTGCTTTTTTCCGTTACTTTGCTATTCACCGGCCACTGAAGTTTTCTTCTGTGAATCAGTCCCCTTTAGCTCATAAAGTAGGTCGGCACCTACAATCTAAAAAATCTAAAGTATTAAATAGTTCTGTTCAAAAGAATTGTACTATTACTTTTAACTCTTCTGTTGCTAGTGCAGCAGGAGCTGGGACTCCTTCACAGATATTAAGTAAATTAAATGATACCCAAGGTTCCAACGGTTATCCTAAGAAACCGTATAATCCTAGAAAAATAGAAAATTACTCTTTGAAAGATAATTTGATGCAGCCTATACAGCAAATGAGTCTTGGTTTTGCAACTCTTGCTTCAATAGTTTTTGGGGCTAGATTTGCTGGAAGAAGACGTTTGGCTGTTTAGTATATTAACTTAAACAACATAATTTCGAAGATTGTCTTTTGCAGTATTGAATTCAGCAATTGTTATCTTATCTTCTACTTTTTGAGCAGCCTTTCTCCAAAATCTAAGTTGAAGAGGAATTACTCTCTGTCTTAATCTTGCAACTGAAGTTAAAGCAACTCCCGACATGGCACAGGAAAGAGCACCTCCCAAAGTGCCTAGAGCCGGAACAATTGTATTTCCTAAAATTATTCCTGCAACCGAAAGAATTACTCCTCCACTAAGGCTATAAATAAGCTCATTATCTGTAGTATCTTTTCCGTAAGCTCTAATGTTGTATTTCTTTTCGGCCGCAGCCAATTCTCTTTGCAAAGCAACAAGACGGGGATCCGAAGATGGAGGGCCAGAAGGAGAGCCTACAGAGACGCTCTCCGCGGGTGCTTGATTATAACTATAAGTAATCTCTGTATTCCCGCCAGATTTACCAAAACGTTTAAATGCAAAAACTCCCAAACTTAAAGTTACAAGCACCGCCAATAATTGCTTCCAATGAAGCAAAACCCATTGCTTAGCAACCTGAAAAGAATTTTTAACTTTTACCATTAAGCCGTTTGATTTCTTTTCTTGCGGATAAGAAGGATAGTTACCCTCCAATGCTGGATCCATAGCCGTGTTTGAATGAAATTTTTTATGACTTTGAAGAGCGTGAGGACTAGCTCTTCCAGCCTTTGTAGGAGTAATATTGATATTCATTAGTAAATTTTTAAAAAGCTTTTTTATTAATCTAATCTTAATATTACTTGTATTTCACATTTAAATCAATTTTGATTAGCAAAATCTCATTATTATTTAACAAAGTTTTTATTTCAAATTGCTTTGCCAGCCTTGAGTTTAGTAGGTTTAGTGGTTTTACTCTTCTCTAAATTTTTCTCAGAAATTTGAGTAATCTCTTTGCCCATAACTTCTCGGAATTTTTTAATTTGGTCGCGCAAAGCACCAGCTCTTTCGAACTCCAAATCCTTGGCGGCGTGTAGCATTTCTTCTTCAAGCTTTTTAATAACTTTAGGAATATCTTTGATTCCAAGGTTTTGCTCAGCCAATTCCTCGGCAATTATTTCTTCGGCATTTTTACTGGTTAGTTTAAGTGCCTCCAGAAGCTTGTTAGAAAAGCTCTTCTTAATCGTCTGGGGTACAATCCCATGTTCTTCATTAAAAGCAACTTGCCGCGAGCGGTAATCGTTGATTGTATCCAAGGCTTGTTGCATGGAATCAGTGACTTTATCAGCATAAAGCACAACTTCCCCGCAAGAGTTACGAGCTGCACGTCCAATAATTTGTATTAAAGCCGATTTGGACCGGAGGAAACCCTCTTTATCAGCATCAAGAATCACCACTAAACTCACCTCGGGAAGATCCAAGCCCTCCCGAAGAAGATTTACTCCAATCAAAACATCGAACTCGCCCATTCTAAGGTCTCGCAAAAGCTCGACCCTTTCCAAAGACTTAAGCTCTGAGTGCAACCAGCGAGCTCTAACATTAATTCCAATCAAATAATCGCTAAGATCCTCGGCACTTTTTTTGGTTAAAGTTGTAATTAAAACTCTTTCTTGCTTTTCAACTCTTTCTCTTATTCTGACAATCAAGTCATCAATTTGATGTTTAGTTGGGTGAATGTGGATTTGTGGATCAACCAGCCCAGTGGGACGAATGACCTGCTCGACAATTTTATGAGAATGCTTACGTTCATAATCTCCTGGCGTTGCCGAAACGAAAAGAATTGGCCCTGTTCTTTCCCAAAACTCGGCAATCTTTAGCGGTCTGTTGTCGCGGGCGCAGGGAAGCCTAAAGCCATAATCTACAAGAGTTTGCTTTCGGCTAGCATCTCCGTTGTACATGCCCTGCAGCTGAGGAGTTGCAATGTGGGATTCATCAATAACTGTCAACCAATTATGTCCAAAACGTTTCACAAAATAATCGATAAGTGTTTGAGGTGGCGTTCCCGGAGCGCGACCCTCAAGAATTGAAGAGTAATTTTCTATGCCATTGCAATAGCCTACCTCACGCAACATCTCAATATCGTAGCAAGTCCTCTGGTTCAGTCTAGCCGCTTCCAAATGTTTATCTATAGATTTAAGTTCGGCAAGCCGGATCTGCAGCTGGCGGTCTATTTCGGCGCAAGCGCCAGCAATCGATTCAGTATCAGCCACATAGTGTTTAGCCGGATAAACAGTAATTTCTTCCAGTTCTTCCAAAACTCTTCCAGAGCCGAGTTCAATGGTGCTAATTCTGTCTATTTCATCACCAAAAAATTCTATGCGGATTAAAACTTCCTCGTAAGTTGGGAAAACATCCACACAATCACCGCGCATCCGAAATCGGCCTCTGTCAAGCTCAAAATCATTACGCTCAAAATAAATATCAATTAAAGCCTGAGCCAGAGAATCGCGGCCCATAGGCAAACCCTTACACAACTTTATTGAGGCCTGAAAATAACTATCAGGAGCGCCCAAACCATAAATAGCACTAACCGAAGAAACAACAATCACATCGTCTCTTTCAAAAATTGCTCTGGTAGCTGAGTGCCGGAGGCGGTCTATTTCTTGATTGATTTTTGCTGTCTTTTCAATATAAGTATCAGTCGATGGGATATAGGATTCCGGCTGATAGTAATCGTAGTAACTAATAAAAAATTCAACAGCATTATCGGGAAAAAACTCCTTGAATTCGTTGAACAGTTGAGCCGCCAGAGATTTATTTGGAGCAATAATCAAAGAGGGTTTTTGAGTATTTTGAATAACATTAGCAACTGTATAAGTCTTTCCAGAGCCAGTTACACCGAGTAAGGTTTGATATTTATGATACTCACTTTTATTATTGAGCAATTGAGTCAGCTCACTAATAGCTTTGGGCTGGTCGCCGGCTGGAGAGTACTCGCATTTGAGATTAAAAGGCATTTATAAAATAATTTAAAGATAAATGATTTGTAAGCGTAAACAAAGTATAAACATAACTCTCTGGATGAGATACAAAATCGTCCAACAACAATATTTTCAGTCGAGAGATTTGGCAATACAGGAAAAGGAGTACCCAAAAGAGACGAAAAAGCGGTCAGAGAGAGAAGATTAAAAGAATTTTGAGACAATAAGGAAAAATCCGTTTTAAAAGAGTGATGAAAAAAGAAAAAATAATATGCCCGAAGTGTA
>JANRMG010000096.1:0-6864 GCA_033761855.1 Candidatus Caenarcanales bacterium | reverse complement strand
AAACGCTCTATCTATGCTGAGATTCGCCTTTGATGATTCAGGGCTTGTTAATTTAAATGGACTTACTTTAAGACAAGTTAATAACGAAGTTGGAAGTGACCGCTGGAAAATCTTAGGCAATTATGTACCAAATTGGGGAGTTGAATTGGGTTTGTTTTCAAGCTTAAAACCCTTCAATTCAATTGTTAATGAAAAAAGAATTTCAATTGGTGATGTGAAACCTCCTCAAGATGAACAGCAGCTTGAGTTACTTCCCTCTGACCAATATTCAGGGGTCTTGCAGAGTAGGGGATTTACAGTGTCTTCGAATCCGCAAGAATTTTATGCTCATGCTGATTCACTTTACAGAAGATCTTTATCAATTCTTGAGACTGGCTTTGAATCATTAGAGAAAGGCTCTACCCAATATTGGTCACCAGAATTTGCTGAATCCGAAAATCAAAGTCTTATAACTCCAAAGTCAAAAGTAATTAGTCTTGATGAAGCTTATGCTCAATTGACTCCAGCTGATAAAGTCTGGCTTGCAATGAGATATATGGGTATTTTACAAAGAGGTCAAAAGCCCATAAATAAGCAAATTTATAAGACTGTTGTTGAACCTCTAGATAAGCAATGCGAAGTCAATTTGCAAAAAAAAGGTAAAATTACCCCAGGTTTTTTAATAAAATGTTTAACGTTCAAAGAAGGCACAAATGAGTTGGTTGGGATTGCATTACCACCTACAACAGAAGAATTTCTTGATGAATGGGTGCGTCTAGACATAGCGAGACAAATCCTAGAACAGTTGAAAGACTTGCCAGAAGCAGAAAGACCCAAAATTATAGTTCCTGTTGAGTTTCTTGAAGAACCAAAGACAAATACCGAAATTCTTCCAGTTAAAACTCCTTCAACTTTGATTTTAATAGGGAAAAACCCAAGAGCAGATGTAAGTCTGTTATCAAGTGATATTAAAGATCTTCTTCATCAGAAACTTCAAGCGGGTATTCAAAACACTTCTCAAACATCCATTTCTTCAGCTGATTTAGGTACACCAAGGGAAATTCTTTCAGATATAGGGCTATATCTGATAAGGGGTTTACCTTATGTCTATCATAAACGTGCAATAGAGGAACAAACTCAAGAACAGGCTTTATCAGCTGCTAAAGAATTTGGAATCCAAGTAAGTTCATTTAGTGTAGGAAGACTAAAAGTTGCAAGAGATAAAGCAAATACAATGAGGAATATTGCAATGAAAGCACTCTTTAATGATTTATTTGGTGGAACAACAACCCCCGAAGGTAAAAAATTTACAATGCTTGCGGGATGTTTACCTTGTGCATCTTACGTTGTGGATCCAAGAACAAATAAGATTTTATACCTAACTGAAGCTGGACTAGAAGATTCTTCACACTTTCAAAGTGGTGCAATAAAAGCTGCTCAAATATTGTTTGATTATTATTTAGCATCAGTTCCGGATATAGGACGTATTAAATACGAGAAAGCTACTGATATTAAAAATTATTATTCATTTATGGATAATTCGGCTAGGAGTATTAGCGGTCTTTTAAATCCATCAACAGAAAAAAATCCTACTGTTCT
The DNA here is from genome assembly GCA_033761855.1 of Candidatus Caenarcanales bacterium. Taxonomy (GTDB): domain Bacteria; phylum Cyanobacteriota; class Vampirovibrionia; order Caenarcaniphilales; family Caenarcanaceae; genus JANRMG01. Next base: position 5,286 of record JANRMG010000096.1, on the reverse strand, counting down.
TAAAAGACAGAAAATGAGTTTTCTGGCGCATATACCTGAGAATATTTATTTGACTGCTAACCGCTTTGGAATAGGCGTTGAGAACTTAATAACTTTTGTCGGAAGTAATAATGAAGTTACTAGCAGAATTCATGAAGATCTATTAGAGCCATGGAACCATAAATTGAAAGACTCAATTCAAACAAATGAAGAAATTGATATTGCTTTAAATACTTTTATTATACTGATTAAAGAGCTTCAAGAACAATTGAAAAATTTATAAAAAACAACTAAATGCAAAACCTAAAACTAAAAGAATTACCCAACAAATACGCATATTGCAAGCTCTCAAAGACCAATTTGGAACTCACCAAGTTCCTCTTCGAATATAGAGAGGACTTTCTTTCAATCACTCAAACCAGCGATGAAATTAGTTTAGTCTGTGAGTTAACAACTTTAGAGGATTTAGAACAACACTGTCCCGAAATAATTAAAGTGGAAGCTCCCTTTAAATGCTTTAGGATAGTTGGTAATTTAGACTTTGGATTAATTGGAATCGTAGCGGATATTGCTTTGGTACTGGCTGAACAAAAAATTAGCTTATGCACCATCTCGACTTTTGACACAGATTACTTTTTTGTGAAAGAGGATAAATTCAATCCGGCAAAAAAGGCTCTAGAGGCGAAGAGTTATTTGTTTACTTAAAATCTGCCCCCGGAGAGACTCGAACTCCCAACCTATTCCTTAGGACGGACTTGCTCTATCCAATTGAGCTACGGAGGCATCTAAAGATTAAAATGAAAAACTTTATTCTAACAAATTACTCTGGCTGAAACAGAAAAGATTTGTGGATTAAAATACTAAAACGATAAAATTCTGAAAACGCTCTTCAGAATAGAAAAGAAAAAGTACCGTTTTTATTCAATCTTTAATCGGTTTTCTTGGTTTCAAAAATTCAGTTTCTTAAAAATCACTCTAAATAATTTCTGTTCTTCAACTCCTCAGGCAAAAAGCACTGCTCCTCATCAGGATGGTCATGCGAGTACAAATAACCGACTCCGTGACCATATTTTTTTGCATCTTTGTAATGGCTGTCTCTAAGATGCTCAGGAACAGGGTAATTCTTTCCGTTTTTTGTAATATCTTCTAAAACAGCATCAATTGCGCAAACCGTGAGATTTGATTTTGGTGCTTTGGCCACGTAAATCGTTCCTTCGGCAAGTGGTATTCTGGCCTCCGGCCAACCAAGATTGTAGGCAGCGTTATAAACGGAGGAAGCCAAAACAAAAGCCATTGGGTCTGCCAAACCAACGTCTTCGGCGGCGGTCACCAATAATCGGCGAGCAATAAAACGTGGGTCTTCCCCGCCTGCAATCATTTTGCCCAACCAATAAAGGGCAGCATTAGTATCGCTTCCGCGTAAACTCTTTTGGTAAGCCGAGGCTAAATCATAATGAGAATCACCATCTTTGTCGTAGTTTATGCGGTTCTGTTGAACTAACTCAGAGATTAACTCTTCATCAATCTTATTGTTTGAATCTTTAGAGCATTTGTAAGCCAGCTCTAAAAGATTTAAAGCACTTCTTACATCACCGTTTGCATACTTTAAAATTCGCTTTTTTGCTTCTGTACTTACTTCTGGAGAGTCTAAAGCTTTTATGGCTTTTTCAAGAAGCTCACAGATAGACTCCTCTGAAAGAGGCTCCAGTCTGATTACAATTAACCGCGACAAGACAGCTGGAATGACCTGAAAGGATGGATTCTCGGTGGTGGCACCAATTAGTTTAATACTTCCATCTTCTAAATCCTTGAGGATGGCGTCCTGTTGGGCTTTGTTGTAGCGATGAATTTCATCGATGAATAAAATAGTCTCAATTCCCTGGGTTTTACGGAGAGTCTTGGCTTCGTCTATGGCTGCTCTTAACTCTTTGAGACCGGAACTTACGGCACTCAGCTCAATAAAATTAGCGTCAAACTCTTTGGCGAGAATACGGGCTAGCGTAGTTTTGCCGCATCCGGGCGGCCCCCAAAAAATAAAAGAAAAAAGCTCTTTATTTTGAATAAGCTTAGACAAAGGCTTGGCATGACCAAAAATTGCTTCATGACCAAGGAAATCATTTATGTTTTTTGGTCTCATTCTCTCTGCAAGCGGAGCCTTTTCCTCGTTGCGGAAAAGTTCGTTCAGGAGCGGATGATCTTTGTTTGCCATTTGGTTTTATGTTGTTTCAATTAAAACACTATCATAAAAACCCCTTATCACCTCACGGTTTGTAAATTGAGTGGTTGATTTGTTCCATTGTAAGCTGGAAGTACCCCCCTTCAGGGGTAATGAAAAACAAAAAAGCCGCCTTGCCTGTCAAGGTGAGGGGATTGGGGGTGAGGTGATTCTTAGCTACTCCTTTCAAGGACGCGAGGGAGGTGACTTCAAGGAATCGATTAAACAATCCTCATCTTTACCTTCTTGATTGCACGACCAAAGTCACAAACTTCAATAATGTAATCTCTATGAAATTTTTCGGTGTTGCGTTCAAAAGCAAATTTGTAAAGTTCCTTTTGGGTCTTTTCATGCTCATGAACATCGAATCCCTCATCCGAGAGCCAGTTTTCAATCAAAACCGGAGCGGGTGCTTCTTCGGTTTTAGTAATATTTTGTATGCCTTGCAAATTCTCAATAGGAGCTTCTTTTGCTAAGCCTTTTAACTTTTCAAGGGCAGATTCGGGTGAATCTATTTTAGAAATCATTTCAGAATGATTCACAGCAAGCTCTTGCTCAATGAGCGCTTGAATACTCTTAGTAGATTTAAGAATTACTTCGGAAATCATATATTTGTTTTGATAAGTGTTGATGGACCTAAATCAATTACTTAATTCCACAAAAGTTTTTTTCATTAGGCCAAAGCACTGAGAACACTCACTAAAACTGAGGGAACCCTCGTAGCTTCTTAATTTTGCTTAAGAAAATTCGCTTCAAAAATTTGTTTTTAATACTGGCTAAATCTTTTCTTAATTCGTTGGATCTAGGCTTATAAGTGGGGTTATAAATGTAAGCAAACAGTTTTCCAAAGGTGAACAAAAAGGGTAAACATTATGAGTACACAAGCAATTCAAGCAACAGGTTCAGGTTCTACTACACAGGGAACAGATAAAGTCAAACAATTTGTTCAACAAACAATGCAAAGCGCGGAACAGCAAGGCATTGATCCAAAGCAAGCTGCTGAACAATTAAGAGCTCAAGCAGAGCAAGGTTTGGGTGTTGGTAATTCTGTTAATTACCAAGCATAAAAACGTATTTTTATCAAAAAAGTTGAAGAATTAATGTGTAAAAAAGTTGACATTTCTAATCATCAACTTTTGTGCTAATCTGGGTTGATCACGCTACACGCATTACATTACAGATGAAAACTCAGTTAGAAGATATTGAAAAAGGCAAAGTAAAATTAGTACTTGAATTCGATAAGACCGATTCGAACAAGGCATACAACATAGTCCTTAAAGAGATTAGCAAGGATGTAAAGATTCCGGGCTTCATGCCGGGCAAGATTCCTCGCTCAATTATTGAAGAGAGAGTTGGCAAGAACTCAATTCAGGCCAAAGCTGTTGAGAAGCTAATCTCCGAAAATTTATACAAAGCAATTAGCGATAAAAATATTGATTTAATTTCTCAGCCAATTCTTGAGAATTCGAATTTTGATTTCGAAAATATCTTGAATGTCTCGTTGATTCTTGAGACTCGTCCTGAGGTTAAAATCGAGAATTACAAAGGTATTAAAGTGGAAATACCAAAATCCGAAATGAAGGGTGTCACCAACGACACTTTAATGGAAGATTTAAGACGTCAGCTTTCCCCATGGAAAAATGCTGCTGAAGGATCTACTGTTGAAGAAAATGACATTCTTACAATGGATTTTTCGGGTAAATTTACTGATGGTTCTGAAATGCCAGACAGTGAAGGCAAAGATATTCGTGTAAACGTTAAAAAAGATAATTTTGCTCCAGGTGTGATGGAACAGCTTATTGGAAGTAAGATTGGCGATACAAAAGAAATTAAAACTAATTTCCCTGCTGATTATGAAGATAAGGACTTTGCCGGTAAAGAGGCTGAATTCACCGTTACAGTAAAGAAAATCGAAAGGCAAGATTTATTACCAGTTAACGAAGAATTGGCTGCTAAAGCTGGTCAAAAGGATTTAGAAGCACTTAAGCTTTCTTTGGATTTTCAATTAGAAAAAAGCAAAGAAAACATTATAAGGAGCCGCAGTCAAGCTGTAATTTTAAGCAAGATACTTGATGATGCAAAAGTGGAAATCCCTGATTGGTTGGCTGAAAGAGAAGCTAGAGCACACTTAGATAAATCGCATCATGCACATCAACATGCTGATGGTTCTGATTGCAATCATGACCATGATGAAATTGAGAAAGAACTTACTGATGAATTGATTGAGACTGCTAAAAACAAACTTAAGTTCAATTTGGTTCTTGCAGAAATCGCTCGTAAAGAGAAGATCCAATTAAGCCGCAAAGAATTAGATGCTTACATGCAATATTGGAAGCAGATGAGACAAGTTATGGCTCAAGCTCCAGCTAACGAAGAGATTCCTCCGGGCATAGTCAATCAAATGGCTGAAGAATTACTATTTGAAAAGATTTCAGATTGGTTAATTAAAGAAGCTAGCATCGATTTGATCGAAGAAAGCGATGAAAATCTCAAAAAACTTGAAGAAGTTCAAAGCACTCTATCTAAGTTTTTAACTTTGAATAATTCTCACTAATCTTGCTTTTTTTGTTATCCTATAATTTCATAGAAAGGCTCTACTAATCATGTCTTACAACATTACCAGTTACTCAGATTATCCAGTTAATAATTATGTACCCTATGTAATTGAGCAAGGGCCAAGAGGTGAGAGAGGTTTCGATATTTTCTCAAGACTTCTTCGCGAACGAATTATTTTCTTGGGCACTCCTATCGATGACAATATAGCCAATTTAATTGTTGCTCAGCTTCTTCTCTTGGATTCGGAAGATCCAGAAAAAGACATTATGCTTTACATAAACTCTCCTGGAGGTTCTGTAACGGCCGGTCTTGCAATCTACGATACTATGCAGCATGTAAGAGCTGATGTTAGTACCATTTGTTTAGGACAGGCAGCAAGTATGGGTGCCTTCCTTTTATCATCTGGAGCCAAAGGCAAAAGACTTGCGCTACCTCACTCTCGTATTCTTATTCACCAACCATTGGGTGGTGCTCAGGGCCAAGCAACAGATATTGAAATCCAGGCTAAGGAGATTTTAAGAATCAAGAGACAACTC